>QHVD01000193.1:0-33288 GCA_003222235.1 Gemmatimonadota bacterium
CGCTCAGGGTCGCGGTCGACCTGAACGCGGTCCCTCCGCTGGGTATCGAGGGAGTGGATGTGCAGGACGCGGGCGCCGCGAAGGAAGGGGTCACGGTCTTCGGGGCGTTCGGGGTCGGGAACTTCAAGACCAAGCTTCACAAAGCCTGCGTCGCGCGCCTCTTCACGCGGAACGACCTCGTGTTGGACGCGGAGACAATCGCGGACGTGGCGCGGGAACTCGTCGCGCAGCCAGCCTGAGCGGCCATGCCGCGAGTCCTGGGCGTCGACCCCGGCACCGTCAGCGTCGACGTCTGCGGGCTCGACGACGGTACGCTCTGCCTCGACCGCTCCATCCCCACGACCGAAGCGCTCGCTGATCCGGACGCGTTCGTCGCGCTGCTCGCGAGCGCGGGCCCCCTCGACTTGGTCGCCGGCCCGTCGGGCTACGGCCTGCCCCTGATCCCGGCGGCGGCGGCCACCGAGGAGGACTTGAGGCTCGCCTTCCTCGCCGCTCCAGGCGAGGCGGGCGGCATTGGGGGGCTGCGCCATCTCCATGCTGCGCTCGCCCGATCGGGGCTCCCCGTGGTGTACACTCCGGGGGTGATTCACCTGGACACGGTCCCGAGCCATCGCAAGCTGAACCGCGTGGACATGGGCACGGCGGACAAGGTCGCGGTCGCGGCGCTCGGCGCCGCAGACCAATCACAACGGCTCGGCTGCCCGCCAGACGAGACGTCCTTTGTGATGCTCGAGCTGGGCGGCGCGTTCAGCGCGGCGGCTGCGGTACGCGACGGCCGCATCGTGGACGGCCTGGGAGGCACGAGCGGACCGATCGGCTGGCGCTCGCCCGGCGCGCTCGACGGCGAGGTGGCCTACCTCGCTGGCGAGGTCACGAAGGCGATGCTGTTCCGCGGCGGAGCCCAGTCGGCGGCCGAAGCAGATCCATCGCGCCAGACCCTGGCACTCGACGCGTTCGTCGAAGGAGCGCTGAAGGCGGTGCGGAGCCTCCTCGTGTCGGTCCCCGCCCCTCGGGAGATCCTGCTGTCGGGACGCGCGCTGGCGGAGCCAGGCGTGCGGGAGCGGCTCGACGCCGGGCTCGAGAGCATCGCGCCCGTACGCCGGCTGCAGGGATTCGCTCGGGTCGCCAAGGCGGCGGCGCAGGGAGCGGCAATACTCGCCGACGGCCTGGCCGGCGGCCGCTGGCGCGATCTGGTGGACACGCTGCGTCTGCGTTCGGCCCGGGGCACGGTGCTCGAGCACCTCGTGGTCATTACCCCCGCTGCAGCGCGCCGCCGACTGGGGCTCAGCTGACGCTGCGCTGCGCCAGCCAGGCAACCGCAACGGCGGGCGCGCAGTCCGTAACCCTGTCTCGCTCGGCCTGTTTGGCCGGCACCAAGCATCCGAAATCGACGCATTGGCGGCCCTGACGGCGGGCCAGCTCCGCCGCCACGAACCGGCCCACGCCGGCGACGGCAACGGGTACGTCATCGGCGAGAACCTCGCGCGACAGCAGGCGCTCCCACCCATCCTCAATGCGTCTCGACTGCGCCCGTGCGAGCCAACCCGCCGCCCGCTGCCAGGCGGCGAGCGGCGCCGACTCGACGTCGCGCCCGATCATGCGCGCCAGGCGCCGCGCGCTACCCGCGACACTCTTCTCTCCGCCGTCCGCCGCCGGATGTTGGTCGGCGCCCTCGGGCAACTGCCCCGTGAGCCGGTAGACGTCGGCCGCCGTCGCGAAGTGCTCGGCCATCATGGGTAGCCACTCACCCCCGAAGGGAACCCGTTCGGCGAGAGCGATGACCGGGGTGCGGACCACTCCGGTATAGAGCAGCTCCCCGGCGCGCAGACGCTCCGCATCGTCGCCGCCGCGCGCCAAGACCCGCCCGCCGCGCACGGCCACGAGGTCCGTCGTCGTGCTCCCGATGTCGACGAACAGCGCCGCCTCCACTCGGGCGGCGACGACCGCCGCGCTCGCCATCCAGTTGGCCGAGCCGATCCGCGAAGCCGCGGCAGCCGTCCGGCCCGCATCTACGAAGCCGTCCGCGCCGGCGTAGAAGCAAAGCGCAGCATCGGGCAGGCGCTCCCGCAGCGCAGTGACGAGGCGGGCCACGCCTGCGTTACGGCTCGGAAACAGATCCACCATCTCTCCGGTGATTGTCACGGCGTGGAGCGGCGCTTGCCCCACGACCGAGAGCACGCGCTCCAACGCCGCGTGCAGATGCTCGATCCCCTGCCACAGAGGGCAGGCTACCTGCAGGACACGCTCGACGACACCCGATGCGTCGATCCGCGCGGCCTTCACATGTGCGCCACCTAGATCCCACCCGATGACCGGCTCAGTCCCCACGATCCGTTTCCAGCGAAAGCGTCACGCTCGTCGTTGCCTCGGGCCTGCGCCAGCCGTCGGCAGCGCCTCCCGTTCGCAGCAGGTCGAGTACCATCGCCGCCGTGTTGATGTCGAGTGCGCGCCGCAGCCCGCAATAGGAGGTGGTGAGCCGCGGGTTGACTTCCAGGACCACCGGGCCCTCCTTCGCCAGCACCAGGTCGACACCGACGTACCCCCAAAGGCCCGGAATCGCCACCGCGATGCGCTCCGCCAACTCTGCGAGGCGTCCCGCCTGATCGGCGACGCCGTTGACCGTTATCCCCGCGAGCGCCGGGCGCCCGTCCGTGATGCGGACGTGCTGCCGATTGCACGAGAGCAACAGCGCGCGGCCCTCGCAGCACAACAACGACAAGCTCAGCGCACACCCCTCGATCCAGGGCTGCGCGACCAGGTGACCGGAGCGCATGGCGAGGCGATCACTCGCCGCACGCCAATCCGGCACGATCACCGCGCCGTCGCACCCCGCCCCGTCGTCAGGCTTGACGATCCAGGGTCCGGGCATCGCGGGGGGGGGCACTGGGTCGCCTTCCCGGAACGTCGGGACGGTGGGAACGCCCGCCGCGCGCAAGGCGAGGGCGGTAGCGTACTTGCTCGCCGTGAGGCGCACGGCGCCGGGGCGGGAGGCGAGCAGGATCTTGCCGAGCTGGAGCGTCTCTCGCGTCAGGCGTTCCAGCGCTCCCTCGGTTTCCGGCGCAATCGGCCAGGCCGCGTCGCCGGCCCGAGCGCCGCGCGCATACAACTCGAGCGCGCCCTCCCCGGGCGCGGGGACGATCGCACTGACTCCCGCGAGCGGCGGGAGTCGCGGGTCGCGGCTCGCGAGGACTCGCACGCCGGGGAGCGGGGTCAGGTCATCGAGCAACGCGCGCAGCATCATATCGCCTTCTCGCGCCAGGCTCGGCGGCAGCGGCTCGGCGACGAGCCCGCCCCCGGACACCCATTCGAAGACGAAGATCTTCACCCGCTAGCCCACCGCCTCAGTGGGCTTGGCGACGCGCCTCGAGAGAAAGTCGTCGGCCAGGCGCTCGGCAATGTCGATCCGCGTCACGCTCTGGAGACCTTTCCAGGCCGGCACGCCGTTGACTTCCAGCACCAGCAGTCGACCGTCACGATCGCGTACTAGGTCCACGCCGGCGTGATCGGCGCCGACGGCGGCGCAGGCGCGGACAGCGAGCCGTGCGAGGTCGGGCTCGAGCGCCGCCGCCTCGCAGCGCCCCCCCTGCGCCACGTTGTTGACCCAGGTGGCCCCGCGCCGGACCATGGCCGCGACCGCCACCCCCGCGATGACGAAGACCCGCCAGTCGTGCCAGTCCCCGTCATGCGCGCCGGTTTCGATGTACTGCTGGAGGTACCAGACGCCGTTACACTCAGCGGCGTCCGGGATGTCGGTCCCCGGCTCCAGGCAGCGGAGGCCGACACCCTGCGAGCCGAACAACGGCTTGACGACGACGGCGTGCCCTGCCGCGGTCTGGCGCAGCAAGAAAGCGCGGGCTCGCGCCGGCGACTCGGTCACGCAGGTGGGCGGTGTGGGTACCCCTGCGTGACCGAACAGGAAGCTCGTCATCCCCTTGTCCACCGTCCGCTCGATGGCCCGGGCGTCGTTGTAGACCGGAACCCCCAGCTCCCGCAAGGCGTGCAGCACGTCGAGGCGCAGCACGACTTGCTCCAGCGTTCCAGCCGGAATGCCGCGCACGAAGACACCGTCCGGCACTCGTTTCTCGAACCCAGGGATGAACAGCCCGCGGCAGCCGCGGGTCAGATCGATCCTGCAGGCCCGCAGGCTGACGAACTGGACCCTGGCATTACGCGCACCCAACGCCCGCCTCAAGCGCGACCCGTGCCAGCCCGGGGCGTCGTCAGTGACGATGGCTACATGAAGTGTCACGCCGCCGCCTCGATCCCCGTCCGCTCAAGCAGGGCGCACCGCCGACGGACCAGGGCCACGGCCCGTGCGCGGTCCGACGCCGCAGCATGCACCGTGCATACCGGCTCCCCGGGAGCCACCCACGTTCCCGGGTGGGGGAGGTCGCGGCACCAGCGCGGAAAGCGGAACGCGGCAGTCACATGCCCGCCGGCGGGCGCGTACACGACCGCGTGCGCTCGCACGGCCCGCGGACGCGCTGTGCGATCGGGAAGCTCGCCCTCGCAAGCGCGCAGATGCCAGTCGAACAGACCCTGCGGGTAATCCGGATCGTAGAGCTCAACCGTGGCGGTCGGACGGGGGTTCACCTCGAGGGCGAGCCAGCGACGCCCGCGGAGTAGAAAGTCCAGGCCGTTCAATCCCACCAGCCCCGTGGCGGCCACGAGGGCGTCGAGCTTGGCCCGGAGCTCGGATTCCACCACCGCCGGCAGCGCTACCCCGCCGACGGCGCCGCCGTACAAGAACGGCAGATCGCGTCGCACGGACGCGGTCCACTGCTCATTGAAGCCGATGACCGAGGCACGTCGGCCATCGGCGAGGAACAGCGCAGAGAGGCTGCGGCCATCCGGCGCACATGGGCGCCTCCCGCACCTCCGGGGTGCTTTACCAGCCAACCGGCGGGGGCAAGGCGGGCGGGGCGGGCTTGGGGGGGAGGGGGGGCCGTGAAACGCGTCTCGGGATAGCGGATGCCCAAGCGATCGAGCAGGGGAAGGAAGCGTCGCACATCCTTCACGGCGGCAACTACCGAAGGCTCGTTGCCGTAGAGCCGCCGCCCGCGAGCGAGCCGCCCCAGCAAGCCGGTCCGGCCCTCGAAGCCGGAGCCGTAGACGAGGCCCGCACAGCGGCCCCAGGGCGCAAGCTCCGCCGCCGCTGCGAGCAGCGCGCGCGTGTCGAATCGCAGTCCCTGTCTCGCCACCACAGAGCGGCACCGGCGCGCGAGCCCGCGGGTATCCCGATCCGCGAAACAGTCGAGCACGACCACGGGAATCCCGCTCCGCGCCGCCGACGCCGCGAGCGCGCGGCCCGTTACCGCAGCGATGAGAAAGGGCTCCATGGCGGTGCCGGTCAAACATACGCACCGAGATATCCTTGTCCATGATTCGACCGCGCGCATTGCCCGTACGTATTCTCGCCGACTTCTCATCACGCATTGCCATATGGGCGGATGGCCACATCTTAGCAGGGTAGAGGAGACTCATGCCGACCATCGTAACGGGCAACTGCGAGAGATGCCGCTTCACCGACTGCGTGGCCGTGTGCCCCGTCGCGTGCTTCCACGGCGACGACCAGATGCTGTACATCGACAACAACGTCTGCATCGACTGCGGCGCCTGCATTCCGACCTGTCCGGTGCAGGCGATCTACGAGGAGGCCGACCTGCCGGGCGAGTTGCGGGTCTGGATCGCCATCAACGCGGAGCGCGCTCCCAATCTCCCGAGCATCACCGAGAAACAGGAGCCGCTGCCGGGGGCGGAGGCGCGCAAAGCCGACCTGGGGTTCTGATCGGATGAGCGCCGGCTCGGAGCAGCATCCCCTCAGGGTCGCCATCGTGGGCTCCGGGCCGAGCGGGTTCTACGCCGCGGAAGGCCTGCTCAAATCGGGACGGATGGTTCGCCTCGACATGTTCGAGCGACTGCCGGCCCCCTTCGGCCTGGTGCGCCACGGGGTGGCCCCCGACCATCCCAAGCTCAAAGAGCCGATCCGCATCTACGACCGGATCGCCCGCGTCCCCGAGTTCAGGCTCCTCGGCAACGTCACAGTGGGCCGCGACGTGAGCGTCGAGGAGCTGAGAGCGGCTTACCACGCCGTGCTGTTCTGCTGCGGGGCCGAGAGCGATCGCCGGCTGGGCATCCCCGGCGAGGACCTGCCGGGAAGCCACACGGCGACCGAGTTCGTCGGCTGGTACAACGCGCACCCCGACTACCGGGACCGCGAGTTCGATCTCAGCCAGGAAGTGGCTGTCATCATCGGCCAGGGGAACGTCGCCATAGACGTGTGCCGGATCCTGGCGAAGACGGTAGACGAGCTCAAGCATACCGACATCGCCGCGCACGCCCTCGAGTGTCTCGCCGCGAGCCGGATCCGGGAGATCCACCTGATCGGACGCCGGGGGCCCGCGCAGGCCAAGTTCACGACTAAAGAGTTCCGGGAGCTCGGCGAGCTGGCAGACTGCGACCCCGTGGTCGATCCGGCGGACCTGGAGCTCAATACCGAGAGCCTGGCCGAGCTCGAGGACCGGGCCGGCTCGGTCGCCAAGAAGAACCTGGAGGTGCTCAAAGGGTTCGCCAGCCGGCCCGCCCGCCCAACCCGCCGGCGGGTGTTCCTGCGGTTCCTACTGAGCCCGGTGGAACTCCTTGACGACGGCGGGGGCGGGGGCGGCGGGGGGCGCCTGGAGCAGGTGGTGTTGGAACGGAACCGGCTCGAGGGTGGTCCGTTCCGGCAGACCGCGCGCGCGACGGGGGAACGGCTGACGCTGGCGTGTGGGCTGCTGTTTCGCAGCATCGGGTACAAGGGCGTCGCCATTCCGGGAGTGCCGTTCGATCCGCGCCAGGGCGTCTTCCCTTCGCGGGACGGCCGCATCGTGGACGAGGCTGGCGCCGTGATCCCGGGGCTGTACGCCGCGGGGTGGATCAAGCGCGGCCCCACCGGGATCATCGGCACCAACCGGGCGGACAGCATGGCAACCGTGAATTCGCTGCTCGCCGACCTTCCCACCCTGGACACCGGCCCAAAGCTCGGGGCGGAGGGGCTGGCAGGCCTCCGGCCCGGGCAGGGACCGCGGGTGGTGAGCTACGCCGACTGGCTCGTCATCGACGGGGCGGAGGTGCAGCGCGGAGCGTCCAAGGGCAAGCCGCGGGAGAAGTTCACTCGCGTCGCGGAGATGCTGCGGCTGCTGGACCGCCCCTTTCGTGAGAAGCCGACAGAGCCATAACTAGCTATACTTCGCCAATGGCGGAGATTATGACGTTGATCGGAGGGCGCTCCAGCAAGCAGGGCACGACGCTGTGCGCCAGCAAGCTGGGGGCGGCGTACGCCGAGATCTCCTCGACCCTGGAGATGAACGTCGAGGACATGGCGCGCCTGGGACTCAGCAACAACAGCAAGGTGAGATTGCGCACGCCGGCGGGCGAGGCCATCCTGCGATGCAAGGGTCGGGAGACGAAGGATCTGCCGCCCGGAATTCTGTTCATGACGTACGGACCGCTGTCGAGCCAACTGATGGCGGGTGACACAGCCGGCAGCGGCATGCCGATTTCCAAGAATCTGGACGTCGAGGTCGAGCCAGTCCGGGACGAGAACGGGCCTTGAGGAGGGTCGGGTGATGGGCGAGAACCTGAAGGTCGTCCGGGACGCCACCTGCACGTTCTGCGGGTGCGTGTGCGACGACATGCACCTCACGGTGGACCTCGATCAGAAGCGCATCATGAAGGCCGAGAACGCCTGCATCCTTGGCAAGGCGTGGTTCAGGGAGCATGGTATCGAGGAGCGTCCGCTCGCGCTCATCGGCGGCCGCACGGCGACCACCGAAGAAGCGGTCGAGGCGGCTGCGCAGATCCTGGCCCAGGCGCGCTTCCCTCTGATCTACGGGCTGTCCGACACGACGTGCGAGGCTCAGCGGGTGGCGGTCGCGATCGCCGACATGATCGGGGGGACGGTGGACACGACGACCTCCGTCTGCCATGGCCCGTCGGGGATCGCTTTCGAGGGCGTGGGCGAGAGCACCGCCTCCCTGGGCGAGATCAAGAACCGGGCCGACCTCGTCGTGTTCTGGGGCGGCAACCCGGCGGAGGCGCACCCCAGGCTCTTCTCGCGCTACGCGGTGACCCCCAAGGGCATGTTCATCCCCAACGGGCGGAAAGACCGCACCGTCGTGCTCGTGGACGTGCGGCGTACTCCCAGCACTCCTGCGGCCGACATCTTCATCCAGGTGAAGCCGCGCAGCGATTTCGAGGTGCTGTGGGCGTTGCGCGCTCTGGTCAAGGGACGCAAGGTCGATCCCTCGATCGAGCGGCGGACGGGCGTGTCCCTCGCGGTCCTGGAGGATCTGGTCGCCCGCATGAAGAGCTGCCGTTTCGGGGTTTTCCTGTTCGGGATGGGGCTCACGATGAACCGGGGCCGGCACTTCAATTCGGGCGCGTTGCTGGCGCTCGCCACCGATCTCAACGAGTTCACCCACTGGGTGGCGAAGCCGGTCCGCGGCCACGGCAACGTGACCGGCGCGGACAACGTCGTGTCCTGGCAGACCGGATTCCCGTTCGGCGTCAACTTCAGCCGCGGCTATCCCCGCTTCAATCCTGGTGAGTTCACCTCGGTGGACCTGCTCACCCGGCGCGAGGCCGATGCGGCCTTGATCATCGCGAGCGACCCTGCCGACAATTTCCCCAAGGCGGCGATCGAGCATCTGCGGCGCATTCCCGTGATCACACTGGATCCCAAGGCCACGCCGACGACGCAATTGGCGCAGGTGGCGTTCACGACCGCCACCTACGGGATCAACGTGTCGGGAACCGTCTACCGCATGGACGACGTGCCGATCACGCTGCGTCCCGCCTTCGAGTCCCCGTACCCGAGCGACGAGCAGGTGCTGACCGCCATTCGCGACCGGGTGCGCGCGCTGCTGGGAGGAAACCGGCTGCCGGCGGGCGCCCCGGTCGCCGCCGCCTCGTAGAGCCTGGCGTCCCCGGAGGAATACCGTGGGATCGCCGCTGCGCATCGTCAACGGTCGGGTATACGACCCCGCCAACGGCGTCAACGGCGCGGTGCAGGATGTGTGCGTCCGCGACGGGAAGATCGTGGCCGACGTGCCACCCGACGCGAAGCGCATCGACGCGGCCGGCATGGTGGTGATGCCGGGCGGCATCGACATCCACTGCCACATCGCCGGCCCGAAGGTCAACCTCGCCCGCAAGGTGCAGCCCGAGACCCACCAGGACGACGTGCAGCTCCGCACCCGGCTCACCCGATCGGGCACCGGCGGCACGGTTCCCTCCACGTTCGCGACGGGCTATCGCTATGCGACGCTCGGCTACACGACCGCCATGGAAGCGGCCGTGACGCCTCTCGGAGCGCGGCACACGCTGGAGGAATTCCACGACACGCCCGTCCTCGACAAGGGCTTTTTCGTGCTGGTGGGCAACAACCTGCTGCTCTACCGGCTGCTCCAGGAGGGACGGCGCGAGGAGCTCCGGCACGCGCTCGCCTGGTGGCTGAAGGTGACCAAGGCGTATGCCCCGAAGCTCGTGAATCCCGGGGGGGACGAGATGTGGAAGGGCCAGCGCAACGCCAACATCACCAGCCTCGACGACAAGATCGGGTCCTTCGACCTCACCCCGCGCCGGGTGATCGCCGCGTTCATCGAGGCCGGGAACGAGCTGGGGCTCCCGCACCCCGTGCACATCCACTGCAACAACCTCGGCCACTCGGGGAACGTCGAAACGACGCTCGAGACGATGCGGCTCGCCGAAGGGCGGCGGGCGCACATCGCGCACATTCAGTTCCACAGCTACGGCGCCGCCGCCGGCAAGAGCCAGAGCAACCCGACGTCGCGCGCGCGGGACATCATCGAGTACATCAACACGCACCCCAACATCAGCGCCGATGTCGGCGCGGTGATGTTCGGGCCCGCCACCATCATGACCGGGGACGCCCCGCTCGCCTACATGCTGCGCCGCTTCGGAGGCAACAAGTGGGTGAACGCCGACACGGAAAACGAGAGCGGGTGCGGCATCGTCCCCTTCAGATACCAGGATCGGGTATACACGAACGCCCTGCAGTGGGCCATCGGGCTCGAACTGCTGCTGCTCTCCGAAGACCCCTGGCGCATGGTGTTCTCCACCGATCACCCGAACGGCGGGTCGTTCATGAGCTACCCGCGGCTCATTCGCCTGCTGATGGACCGCGGGTACCGCAAGGAGCAGATGGCCCACGTGAACCAGAAGGCGCTCGACCGGAGCGCCCTGCGCGACTGCCAGGAGCGGGAGTACTCGCTGTCGGAGATCGCGATCATCACGCGCGCCGGGCCGGCCCGACTGCTCGGGCTCACCGACAAAGGGCACCTCGGGGTCGGGGCGGACGCCGACGTGACGATCTACGAGGAGGATGAGGACAAGGAGAAGATGTTCTCGGCGCCGCGGTACGTGATCAAGGACGGCGAGCTCATCATCGAAGACCACGAGCTGCGCGCGGACCACCAGGGGCGCCTCCTGCACGTCGCGCCGGATTACGATCCCCAAATCGAGCAGGTGATCGAGCCGTTCTTCGAGGACTTCTACACCATCCGGTTTGCGAACTATCCGGTGGACGACCGCTACGTGCCCAATGGCCAGATCATCCCCACGACGCCATCGGTGGCGGCCGCCCCCGCGACCGCCGGCACACGGACGTGACCCTCACCTTGACCCTGCGTACCGCACCCACGGTACCGCTCGAGGCAGATGTCTTGAGTCCGGACCGTCTGTCCGGCGTGTCGGCGCTCGAGGCCGCGAAGCTCACCGTCGTCCACGGCAACCAGCGCGCCGACCTGGGCGAGTTCTTCCAGGTCGGGGGCGCCGCCGACGGTGAGCTCCACCTCACGGGCGACCTGGCCCAGGTGAAACAGATCGGCACGGGCATGGCACGGGGCCGGATCGTGGTGCACGGATCCGTGGGCATGCACCTCGGCGCGGGCATGACCGGCGGGGAGATCGTCGTGGAGGGCGACGCCGGCGACTGGGTGGGCCCGGAAATGTCGGGAGGACGGATCGTCGTCAAGGGGAACGCCGGTCACATGCTCGGCAGCGCCCGCCGCGGCAGCCAGATCGGCGTGCGCGGCGGGGAGATCGTCGTATTCGGGAACGCGGGCAACGAGGTCGGCAACGGCATGCGCCGCGGGCTGATCGCGATCGGCGGCGACGCCGGCGACTTTGCGGGGGTGAACATGCTCGCGGGGACCATCGTGGTGCTCGGACGCCTTGCGTGGAGGGCCGGCGCGGGGATGAGGCGCGGCTCGATCATCTCCATGCATCCCGCAGAACTGCTGCCCACGTTCAGCTACGCCTGCGACTACGCCCCCGAGTTCCTGCGTGTCTGCCTGCGCCACGTACGCGGGCTGGGCCTGACCATCGCCGACTCGCACGTGAACGGCCGGTACCAGCGCTGGTGCGGCGACGGAATCGAGCTGAACCGGGGCGAGGTGCTGATCCTCGATTCCGCGGGGACCGCGTCGCGGAGCTGACGCGACGCCGCCAGCGCCCCGGAGAATTGGCTCTCGTCCGAGGACGGAGGGGTTGACGATGCTTGTGCGCGGCGTGCTCATCGAAGACACGTTCGCCGAGGCGTTCACCATGCGCGTGGCGCGGCTCGTCATCACGGGCGGCACGCCGCGCTGGGCGCGAGAGGCGGGGCTCAAGCTGACCGGCTTCGCGACTTCGGTGATCGGGTGCAAATGCGAGGCGGGGATCGAGCGCGAGCTCTCCGAGACCGAAACGCCCGACGGGCGGCCGGGGGTGAGCGTGCTGTTCCTGACGATGGACAAGGAGAGCCTCCCACAACAGCTGATCTCGCGGATCGGCCAGACGGTGCTGACCTGCCCCACGACGGCGTGCTTCGACGGGCTCCCGGACGGACCCGACCGGCTGCCGGTGGGCAAGGCGCTGCGGGTGTTCGGCGACGGGTTCCAGGGGAGCAAGGTGATCGGCGGCAAGCGGTACTGGCGGGTGCCGGTGATGGAGGGGGAGTTCCTGGTGGAGGAGACGTTCGGCATGCAGAAGGGGGTGGGCGGCGGGAACTTCCTGATCCTCGCCCGGGATGCCGATGCTGCGCTCGCGGCGGCCGAGGCCGCGGTCGACGCGATGGCCAACCACCCGGGCGTGGTCCTCCCGTTTCCCGGCGGCGTGGTGCGGAGCGGTAGCAAGGTGGGCTCGAAGCGCTACAAGAAAATGGTCGCGACGACGAACGACGCCTTCTGCCCCACGCTCCGGGCGCTCACCGAATCCCAGCTTCCCGAGGGCGTGAACAGCGTGCTCGAGATCGTGCTCGATGGGACCGACGCCCCCGCGATCGCAGCGGCGATGCGGTTGGGAATCGACGCCGCCTGCCGGCCGGGCGTGCAGGCGATCACGGCCGGCAACTACGGCGGCAAGCTCGGGCCGCATCACTTTCACCTGCGCCGCATCATGGGAGGCGAGTCGCAGGCCGCGTGAGTGACGTCCTCGGTGGGATGCGCCGCGTGCCGCTGGGCGTCAATGACCGCGCCTGGGAGATTGCGGACATCATGGTGGCGAACGCGGACGCGATGCGGGTCGCGTCACGCACCCTGGGGAACGGCGCGCGCGTGATCGACGCCGGCATCAATGCGCCCGGGGGCTACGCGGCTGGCGCGGCCATCGCCGAGATGTGCATGGGAGGGCTCGGGGACGTGGACTACGCCCCGGTGCCGATCGGCGGGGAGACCTGGCCTGGCGTGCGGGTATGGACCGATCACCCGGCCGTGAGCTGTATGGCGTCGCAGTACGCCGGCTGGACGATCCAGGTGGGAAAATACTTCGCCATGGGCTCGGGACCGCTGCGCGCCCATGCCCGGGTGGAGAAGGAGCTGTTCGAGAAGTTGGGCTATGCCGAGACGGCCCGGCGCGGGGTGCTGGTGCTCGAGACCCGCAACCCGGCGACCGAGGAGGTGGCGGCCTGGGTGGCGCAGAAGGCGGGACTCGCTCCCGACCGGCTCACGTTCGTCGTGGCGCCGACGGCGAGCCTCGCCGGCGGAGTACAGATCGCCGCGCGGATTCTCGAGACGGGGCTCCACAAGATGGACGCGCTGGGCTTCGACCTGAAGAAGGTCGTGAGCGGCATCGGGACCGCTCCGCTCCCCCCGGTCGCGAAGAACGACTTGCGGGGCATCGGCCGCACCAACGACTGCATCCTCTACGGGGGACAGGCCCGCTACACGGTGCACGCCGACGACGCCGAGCTCGCCGAGCTCGTGCCGAAGATCCCGGCCGCGGCCTCAAAGGACTATGGCACCCCGTTCTACGAAATCTTCAAACGCTACGGCGGCGACTTTTACAAGATCGACCCGCTGCTCTTCAGCCCCGCCGAGGTGTGGCTGACGAGCGTGGAGAGCGGCAAGACGTACCACGCGGGGTATCTGAACCCCGAGGTGCTGCACGCGTCGCTGCTCGAGACCTGAGGCCCCCCCGCGCCATGGCCAACCAGTCCACGGACCCTGCAGGAAGCAACCTCGATCGACGTCGCGGCGTCGATCGTCGAGCACCTCATCCGGCGGTTGGCGCCGACGTGAGTGCGCCGGCGGCGGAGCCCGCCCGGTCGGGGCTCGCTCCGGCGGCCGACGTGGCCGCGGCCGCCCAGCTGGCCTGCCTGCTCGAAGCGACCGCCCCCAAGCCCGGCAACGTCTCGCCTACGGCCTCGTTTCACGACGCGACCTACGGGGACTTCCTGGCGAGCGCCGTGGCGATCGGTCCGGCGCTCGCCGCCGCCGGCGAGCGGCCGCTCGGTGCCACGATCTACGCCGCCGTCGAGGCCACCACCCGGTGGACGCGCTCCAACACGAACCTGGGCCTCGTGTTGCTACTCGCGCCCCTGGCCCGGGCCGCCCTCAGGCCCGGGTCCGCACCGCTCAGAGCCAAGCTTGCCGCCACGCTCGCCGAGACCACCGTAGCGGATGCGCGCGATGCCTACGCCGCGATCCGGCTTGCCGCGCCGGGAGGGCTGGGACGCGCTCCCGAGCAGGATGTCGCCCATACCCCCACGGTGCCCCTGGGCGCGACGATGGCGCTCGCCGCGGAGCGCGACGCGATCGCGCGCGAGTACGTCACCGAATTCCGGGCCACGTTCGAGGTCGGGGTCGCCGCGCTCCGCCACGCGCTCGGCAGCGGCCTGGGCTGGCCGGAGGCGACGGTTGAGGCGTACCTCGCGCTGCTCGCCGCGGCACCCGACACGCACATCGCCCGCAAGCTCGGCGCCGCCGAAGCCGCCGCCGTGCAGCGCCGGGCGCAAGAGGTGCTCGCGGCCGGAGGGGTCCGCACCCCGGCAGGGCGCGACGCGATCACGGCGCTCGACCGCGAGCTGCGCCACGAGCGTAACCGGCGGAATCCCGGCGCGACGGCGGATCTCACGGGAGCGGCGATCTGCGTCGTGTTACTGGAAGGCGGCTGGCGGCGCGGTGGAGGGACTGATGGCAGCGCGTAAGCAGTTCAAGATCGCCGTCGCGAAAGACAACCTCGTGTTCGCGTCGGCCCACTTCATCACGTTCTCCGGGCACCGCTGCGAGACGCTGCACGGCCACAACTACCGCACGCGCGTCGTCGTGGAGGGCGGCCTCGATCCCGAGGCCCACTTCGTGCTCGACTTCTCCGAGGTAAAACAGATCACGAAGCGCCTGACGGATGAGGTCGACCACAAGGTGCTCCTCCCGCTCCAGAACCCAAAGATCGAGATTCGGGAGGAAGGCGACACGGTGACGGTCGCCGTGGGCGGGAAGCCGCGCTACGTGTTCCCGAAGGGTGATTGCGCGCTTCTGCCCATCCCGAACACGACGGTGGAGATGCTGGCGGAGTATCTCGCGGGACGGGTCGCGAGGGCGCTCGCGTCGTCGGAGGGGGTCGACTTGCGGGCGATCGAAGTCGAGGTCGAGGAGAACTTCGGCCAATCCGCGACCTACCGCGAGTCGCTGGAGTGACGTTCCCGCGCCTCGATGTCGGCCCTGCCCAGCCCGGCGTCGTGCAGCGCGGTCGCCACCAGAGCGCCGTCACACCCGGCGTCCGCGAGGCCCACAAGATCGCGCCGAGAGCGGACGCCGCCCCCCGCGAGCAGCTCGACCTCGGGATGCGCCTCTCGGAGCGCTCCCAGGAGCGGGAGATCGAGGCCGAGACCCGTGCCGACGCGGGCGAGATCGATCACGAGGATCGCGCCCGCGCCCGCATCGATGGCGGCCCGCACGAGCTCGAGCGGCGTTCCGCCGTGCGGCGCACCGGGAAGCACGATGGGCTCGCCGCCGCGGAGATCGAGGCTGAAGACGATCCGCTCCCGGCCGACCGAGGTCGCGATGTCACGCAGCGCATCGAAGGAGGACAGCGTCTCGAGCCCGACGACGACGCGCTCGGCGCCGTGCGTCAACACGTCATGCGCCCGCCGCGGAGTCGTCACCGCCGCATCCACCAGCAACCGGCCGCCGGCCACGGCGAGGGCATCGAGCAGTGCCTGCTGCGGCGCGCCGCCGGCGATGGCATCGAGATCGGCCACATACCACTCGTCGCGGCCCAGCCGGTCGCGGAATGCGCCCGCGAGTGCGAGCGCATCCCCCGCCCGCTCCTCGGGCAACAGCACCGAGTGTACGGGAGCGTAGCCCTCCCGCCGACCGCCCTCCGCGCGCACCGCACGGCCGGCCATGAGGTCGAGGACCGGAATCACGCGCATGTCAACTTGTCGGGTGGGCGCAACGTAGGAGAGGAGTGCGCGACGGTGGGGCTGCTCCTAGCGCCGTTCCAACTTTTCGGGACTAATCGCAGAACCGGGATAGTCGTGACCAGAGAGCTCATTCGGCGAAGGGGAACTAGGCGCGAAAAGTTGGAACGGCACTAGCGGCCGAATTCGCCCGAGAGACGACCACGGTATGAACCCCGACTCCGGCGTCGTCCGGACGGTCGTAAAGGTTGGCGGCGGCCTGCTGAGCCGCGCCGGCGCCTTCGACCGGGTCACCGAGGCGCTGACCGCCTTCACGCGGGGCCGCCGGGTGCTGATCGTCCCAGGTGGCGGCCCATTCGCCGACGCGGTGCGGCAGATGTTCAAGCGCATCAAGATCGGCGAGGACGCGGCGCACTGGATGGCGGTGCTCAGCATGGACCAGTACGCCCACGCCCTGGCCGCCCGCATCCCAGGGGCGGTCCTGCTCCACGAGCAAGCGGACATCGCGGCGACCATCGCTGCCGGGCGACTGCCGGTGCTCGCGCCCTACCGCTGGCTCGAGTTGGCCGACCCGCTCCCCCATTCCTGGGAGGTCACGAGCGACAGCATTGCCGCCTGGGTGGCCGGCGCGCTCGCTGCCCGCCGGCTGGTGCTGATCAAGCCCGCCCGCGGCGACACGAAGCAGCTCGTGGACCCGCTGTTCCTGCGCACCCTGCCGGCGACCGTCGAGCACGTGATCATAACCGCCGACGATCTCGGGCAACTGGACGTGGCGTTAGACGAAGGCGGTGGATTGAGCCGCGGACGCAGGGTCCGCCAGGGCCCGTAACCGGGCGACGCGGGCGCGCTGGATCCGCCCCGTCCGCCCACCGACGCACGCTGCGCCCCGCACCCCCACGATGTCGGCGCCGAGCTCCCGTGCGGTGGCGAAGTCCGTGCCCTGGAGGCTGCCCGCGAGCGCGGCAAACACGCCGGCCGCGTGCGCGGCAGCGACCCACAGGCCCACGGTGCCCGGCGGGAGCAAGTCGAACAAGGCCCGGTCTTTGAAGGCTGTGTCGAGCAGCGCGCCGGTCGCGCCCGTTTCTCGAGCCACGGCGACCAGCGCCCCGGGCGGGAGGGCCCGCGCGCGCCGCCAGTCAGCGTAGGCGACCAGCACCACGCCCGTCCCGGCCCCCGCCCCGCGACGCACCGCGGCGGCTAGCCGGCGCGCCGATGGTGCGGACGCGACGCCCGGGAACCCGACCTTCACGAACGCCGCGCCCAGGCCCGCGGCGAGGTGCGCCGCAGTTTCGACGGCACGCTCGGTCGCGCAGTCGCCGAGCGCCGCGCTGACCGGCCGGCGGACGCCCACGGCGCTCCGGATCGCACGCAACACGTCCGGCGCCACGGCGCCGAGTGCGCCGTGCCGCGGCTCTTTCGCGTCTATGATGTCGGCGCCGCCAGCGAGCGCGGCGCGCGCTTCGGCCGCATCGGCGACGCTCACGAGCAGACGCATTCTCGGCCGCTCCCTTGTGGCTGTCCCAAAACCGCCGATAGGTTAGGGTTCCGGAGGCCCGATGTCAAAACGACAGCTGGAGGAGGAGGCGCAGACGGCGGTCCACGGCGCAGAGGACGTCGCCGCGAGCCCGACGCTCGCCGGGAAGGTCGTGCTGGTGACCGGCGCGTCGAGCGGCATCGGCCGGGCTATCGCGCTCGCCTGCGCGGAGGCGGGCGCCGATGTGACGGTGACGTATCGGACGCGCCAGCAGGGCGCCACGGCGTTGGCAGGCGCGATTCAGCAACTCGGCCGGCGCGCGCACGTGGTGCAGGCCGACACCGCCGAGCCGCAAGACGTCGAACGGCTCGCGCGCGACGCCCGCGTCGCGTTCGGTCGCGTGGACGCCTGGATCAACAACGCCGGCGCCGACATCCTGACGGGGAGCACGGCGAGCCGCTCGCGCCTCGAGAAGCTCGACCTGCTCCTCGCCGTGGACCTCCGGGGCACGATCCTCGCCTCATGGGCGGCGGTCGAACTGATGCGGGAGCAGCCGGTGGGCGGCGTGATAATCAACATGTCGTGGGACCATGTCCTGGTGGGCGGCATGAAGGGAGAGTACGCCCAGGTGTTTTGCGCGGCCAAGGGCGGCGTATACAGCTTCAGCCGCGCGCTGGCGCGCTCGGTCGCCCCGCACATCCGTGTGAACGTGCTCGGCCCCGGCTGGGTCGAGACGGCATACGGCAGCGCGCTGGACTCCGAGGTAAAGCGGCGCATCACCGAGACCATTCCGTTGGGTCGCTGGGCGACTCCCGAGGACGTCGCGCATGCGGCGGTCTACCTGGCCTCGGACGCGGCTTCGTACATCACCGGGCAGATGTTGATGGTCAACGGGGGGAGCGTGGTTTAGGCTCTCCAAAACAGGAGACGACTGATGGCTGGCACAGAACCCACGTATAGCGACGCGCAGATCGAAGAAAAGCTCAAGGAATTTCCGGGCTGGTGGTACGAGGATGGATGGATCCGCCGCAACTACAAGACGGACGGGTGGCCGACCACCCTGATGCTGGTGAACGCCATCGGGTACCTCGCCGAGGCCGCCTACCATCACCCGGATCTCGCGGTGACGTGGGGCCGCGTCATCGTGAAGCTCAAGAACCACGCCGCCGGCGGCGTCACCGACAAAGACTTCGAGCTGGCACGGAAGATCGAGGAGCTGGTGCTGTGGCGGCCGAAGGGCGGCGCACTCGAGGGGACGCCCAACAAGTTCGTGCGCTCCGGCGACCCCCGGTGACGGTGGAGCCGGCGGCGGAGCGCGAGCCCCGGCGGGTCCTGTTCGTCACGGGAAAGCTCGCCGAGCCGGCGCTCCGCCGCACGCTCGCCGAGATGGCGCCGGCCTTCAGCTGCGACGTGGCGGTCATGAAGATCACCGTGGCCGCCCTGATGACCACTCCCTGGATCGCGCGGTTCCTGGATGTGCCCGCCGGCGCCGATCTCGTTCTGATCCCTGGACTGAGCGAGGGCGATCCCGCGGTGATCGCAGAGAAGGTCGGTGTGCGGGTCGAGAAGGGCCCCAAGGACCTGCGCGAGATCCCCGAGTACTTCGGGCGCGCGGCGACCATGCGGGCGTACGGGGCGTACGACATCGAGATCGTGGCCGAGGTGAACAACGCGCCCCGGCTCCCGCGCGACGCGCTGCGCCGCGAGGCCGAGTATTACCGCGCGAGCGGCGCGGACGTGATCGACATCGGATGCACCCCGGGGCGCGCGTTCCCCGCCCTCGCCGAAGTCGTGCGCGAGTTGCTCGCCTCGGGGATGCGGGTGAGCATCGACTCCTTCGAGCCCGCCGAGATCCGAGCGGCCGTGGGGGCGGGCGCCGAGCTCGTGCTGAGCGTCAACGGCTCGAACCTCGCCGTGGCGCGAGACCTCGCCGGCACGCGGGCCCGCGTCGTGGCGATCCCCGACTTCGGCCAGGGGATCGAGACGCTCGAGCCGACCATCAGCGCGCTCGAGCGCTGGGGCGTGCCCTACCTGATCGACCCCGTCATCGAGCCGGTCGGGTACGGCTTCATGGCGTCGCTCGAGCGCTTCGCCGAGGCGCGCCGGCGTTACCCCGACGCCCCGCTGTTCATGGGGATCGGCAACATCACCGAACTGACCGCGGCCGACACGACGGGGGTGAACGCCCTGCTCGTGGCCATCTGCCAGGAAATCGGTGTTCGGGCAGTGCTCACCACGGAGGTCATCCCCTGGGCCCGGGGGGCGGTGCGCGAAGTGGACATCGCCCGCCGGCTGATGCATCACGCGGTGACGCGCAAAACGCTTCCCAAGGGCATCGACGACCGGCTCGTCACGCTCAAGGACCCGCAGATCCTCGCCTACACCGAAACGGAGCTGCGCGAGCTGCAGCGGGCCGTCACCGACCCGAACTTTCGCATCTTCACCGACCGGGACGCGATCACGGTGTTCAACCACGAGCGCTTCGTGCGCGGCACGGAGCTCCACGAGATCTTCGCGCAGCTGGGCGTGGACGAGCCGACTCACGCGTTCTACCTCGGCCGCGAGCTGATGAAGGCGAAGCTCGCCGTCACTCTCGGCAAGACCTACCGGCAGGAGGGCGCGCTGCAGTGGGGCTACCTCTCGCCCCCGGACGACCGCGGGCCGGAGCACGTGCGCCTCACCCAGCGCTCGGCCCGCTCGCGGGGGGGGGCCCGCCGCAAGGCGAAGGACGGCGCGTGAGCGCGACGCCGCTCGTCGAGGAGCTCGTTCCCGCCCCCGACCCGCTCGAGGCATGCGCGGGGTTGGCGGATCTCGGCTTCCTCGTGCTCCTCGACAGCGCCGCCGACCCCGAGCACCTGGGGCGCCACTCCTTCCTCGCTGCAGGCCCGTTCACCGCCGTGCGCTCGAAGGGCGCGCTCACCCAACGGCTGGTCGACGGCCGCTGGACCCGGGTCGGTGAGGATCCGCTCGAGCACACGCGACTGCTGCTCGCGCCCTGTGCCGCCGAACCCGTCGCCGGGATCCCGCCCTTCCAGGGGGGCGCCGCCGGTTACCTCGGCTACGACTGGGGCGCAATGCTCGAGCGCATCCCGCGGCCCCGCCACGACGACCTCGCGATCCCAGACGTGCTGCTGGGACTGTACGACTGGGTGATCGCATGGGACCATCCCGCCCGGCGCGCGTGGCTGGTCTCGACGGGGATGCCCGAGCAGGGCGCCGCGCGAACCGAGCGAGCGGCGCGCCGACTGGCGTTCGTGAAACAGAGGCTGGCGGACGGCCGGACGGGCGGACGGGCGGACGGGAAAGGGGAAACGAGAAACGGGAAACGGGGCTCACTGGAGCACCACGTTTCCCGTTTCCCCTTTCCCGTTTCCCGTGACGCGTGCGCCCCCTCGTATCCGGTGCCCGACGTGCCCGGCGTGCGCTCCAACTTCACCCGCCCCGGCTATCTCGAGGCGGTCGCCCGGGTCATCGAGTACGTTGGCGCCGGAGACATCTTCCAGGCGAACCTGTCGCAGCGACTGCACGCCCCCCTCGTGGGCGCGCCATTCGAGCTGTACCGCCGCCTGCGGCGCCGGAACCCCGCGCCGTTCGCCGCGTTCCTCGACTTCGGGGACGTCGTGGTGGCGAGCTCGTCGCCGGAGCGGTTCCTCCGCGTCCACGACGGCCGCCAGGTCGAGACGCGCCCCATCAAGGGCACGCGGCCGCGCGGCGCGGGTCCCGAGCACGACGCGGCACTCGCCCTGGCGCTCGCCGAGAGCGAGAAGGATCGGGCCGAGAACGTGATGATCGTGGACTTGCTGAGGAACGACCTGTCGCGCGTGTGCCGGCCCGGCTCGGTCCGCGTCCCCGAGCTGTTCGCACTCGAGCACTACGCGACGGTGCACCACCTCGTCTCGACGGTCGTTGGCGAGCTCGCTGCCGAGCACGGCCCGGTGGAGCTGGTGCGGGCGGCCTTTCCGGGAGGCTCGATCACCGGAGCGCCCAAGGTGCGCGCGATGCAGATCATCGCGGAGCTCGAGCCCACGCAGCGCGGCGTCTACTGCGGCGCGATCGGCTATCTGAGCGTCACCGGCGCGCTCGATACGAGCATCGTGATCCGCACCTATCTCGTGCTCGAGCGCGACGTGTATTTTCAGGTCGGCGGCGGCATCGTGGCCGATTCGGACCCCGAGCAGGAGTACCGGGAGACGCTCGACAAGGCCCGCAGCCTGATCGCCGCCCTGACGCCATGATCCTGCTCATCGACAACTACGACTCGTTCGTCTACAACCTGGACCGCTACGTGCGCGAGCTGGGCGAGAAGACCGTTGTACGACGCCATGACGCCACGTCGTGCGAGGAGATTCAGGCGCTCCGGCCTTCGCATATCATCATCTCCCCCGGGCCGTGTTCGCCCGGCGAAGCGGGGATCTCGACGGACGTGGTGCGGCGGTTCGGGGCGACGACGCCGATCCTGGGCGTCTGCCTCGGCCACCAGTGCATCGGCGCCGCCTACGGCGCGGGGATCGTCCGGGCCGGACGGCCGATGCATGGCAAGGCGTCGTGCATCCGCCACGACGCCCGCGGGCTGTTCGCGGGGCTGCCGAACCCGTTCCGGGCCGCCCGCTACCACTCACTGGTGATTGCGCGAGACCACGTGCCGCCCGAGCTGCGCGTCACCGCCACCGCCGAAGACGGCGAGATCATGGCGGTGGAGCACGTCCGCCACCCCGTGATCGGCCTCCAGTTTCATCCCGAGTCGGTGCTCACCGAGCACGGATATCTGCTGCTCGACCGCTTCCTCCACAGGGCGGGGGCGGGGGCGGCCGCGTCGCGGGCGGAGCTCCCCGACCGGGCGGACGGCGCGCGGGCGCCAGCATCGGGGCCTGCGTTCGTCGCGCCACCGGTGGAGCTGGTCCGGTGATCATCGAGTCGATCCTCACGACGATGGACCCGGCGGGCAAGGTGAATTTCGCTCCGATGGGCGTTGAGTGGGGCGACGCCGAGATCGTCATCAAGCCGTTCCTCGAGACCACCACGTTCCGCAACTTGCGCGAGACCGGCGCGGCCGTCGTGAACCTGACCGACGACGTGATGCTCTTCGCCCGGGGGGCGACGTCCGACGTCCAGTTTCCCGCGGCCCCGGCGAGCGTCGTGCGCGGTGTCGTGCTCGAGGCCGCCTGTTCGTGGCGCGAAGTGGAAGTGCGGTCCATGGACGCTACGCCGCCCCGGGCGCGCGTCGTCACGACGGTCGTGCACCGGGGAGTCCGCCGGGAGTTCCTCGGCTTCAACCGGGCGCGGCACGCGGTGCTCGAGGCGGCGATCCTCGCGACGCGCACCCACCTGCTCCCCGCCGAGCAGATCCGCGAGGAGTTCGCGCGGCTGCAGGTGATCGTGGACAAGACGGCGGGACCGCGGGAGCGCGACGCCATGGCGCTGCTGACCGAGTACGTGCGCTCGGCGCCGACGGCGGCCCGCGCCGAGCAGGCCGCTCCGCGGTGAGCGACGCGGCTCCGGTGGTGGTCGAGGCGCCGGCGCGCCTCCACTTCGGGGTCCTGGACTTGCGCGGCGACCTCGGGCGCCGCTTCGGCGGCATCGGCGCCGCGGTGCCGGTCCCGTCGTTGTTGCTCGAGGCGCGGCGCGCCCCGGCGCTCGCAGCCGAAGGGCCGGACGCCGAGCGCGCGCTCGCGTTCGCACAGCGGTTCGCCGCGTACCACCGCCTCGACGCGCGCGTGCGCTTTTGCCTGCATCGCACGATTCCCGCCCACGCCGGGCTCGGCTCGGGGACCCAGCTCGCGCTCGCGGTGGCGCGCGCCACGGCCGAGTTGTACGGCCTGCCCACCGATCCAGCGGCGCTCGCGCGCGGGGTGGATCGCGGCCGCCGCTCCGCGGTCGGCACCTGGACGTTCGCGGCCGGCGGGTTCGTGCTCGAAGGGGGGCACCGAAGCGACGGCGACGGGGTCGCGCCGCTCGTCGTGCGCCTCCCGATTCCCGCATCGTGGCGCTGCGTCGTGGCGGTCCCTCGGGGCACACCGGGGCTCGCCGGCGACGAGGAAGCCGCAGCCTTCGCGCGCCTTCCCCCGGCTCCCGCACGCGAGGTGGAGCGCGTCGCGCACCTCGTGCTGCTGCAGCTCCTCCCCGCGCTCGCGGAGGGCGATCTCGCGGACTTTGGGGCCGCCCTGGCGGAAGTGCAACGCATCACCGGTCGCTGGTTCGCGCCCGTCCAGGGCGGCGGGTTCGCGCCCGGCGAGACGGGGCAGCTCGTGGAGCGGCTGCGCGAATGGGGAGCGGTCGGCGTGGGGCAAAGCTCCTGGGGACCCGCCGTTTACGGGATCGTAGGGGACGCGCGCGACTCGCAGGCCCTGGCGGAGCGCGTGAGGGGAATCCTCGACGCCGGCGGAACGGTGTACGAGAGCGGCTTCAGCTCAGTCGGGGCGCGCGTCTGGCGGGGTGACCCGCGCGTTTCACCCTGAAATCTCGGGCTTTCCGGGGATGATTGACAGTCGCGTGCAGCATGGATATAACCACTATCCCTGGCAGCAATCCCACTCGGACGGAGGGAGACCGGCGATGGCTCTGGCCTGTTGGGAACGTGGCCCCCCGTAATGACGCGCGAGGGTCTCGAAGCTGACGGGCAAATGACGCGAACCACTCTTCACCACGCTCATCCTCAACATGAGGTCAGCTATGAATCGCTTCAAACTGCTGTCCGGCGGACTCGCTGCGAGTCTCTTGGTGCTCGTAGCAGCGTCTGCCGTCGCTCAGTCGCTGGAGAGTCCTCCGGCTGGGCAGTGGTGGTCCACGGGTCGAACGTACGACCTGCAGCGGTATAGTTCCCTCAGCCAGATCAACCGGACGACTGTGAAGAACCTCAAGGCCTCGTGGACGTTTTCGACCGGCGTCTTGAACGGTCACGAGGGAAACCCGCTGGTCATCAACAACGTGATGTACGTGCACAGCGCCTTCCCGAACATCGTGTACGCGCTCGATCTGACCAAGCCGGGCGCGCCGATGATCTGGAAGCACGTGCCGAGCCAGCCCGCCGAGGCGAAGCCGATCGCGTGCTGCGATCTCGTGAACCGCGGCGTCGCTTACCATTCGAGCGGCAAGCTGTTCATCGAGCTCTTGGCGGGCGACCTGCTGGCGCTCGATGCGAAGACCGGCAAGCAGATCTGGCGGGTTCCGCACGCCGACTACAAGACCGGCTCGACGATGACCAACGCCCCACTCGTGGTGAAGGACATCGTGATCGCGGGGATCTCGGGCGGCGAGTTCGGAGTCCGCGGCCGCGTCAGCGGGTTCGACGTCAACACCGGCCAGAAGAAGTGGACGATGTACAGCACCGGGCCCGACGCTGAAGTCGGGATCGAAGGCAACGCCAACGAGAACTACGCGTCGCATCGCGGGAAGGACCTCGGCGTCAGCACGTGGCAGGGCGACGAGTGGCAGCGCGGCGGCGGGACCACGTGGGGTTGGTATTCGTATGACCCCGAGCTGAACCTGTTCTACTACGGCAGCGGCAACCCGGGGAGCTGGAACCCGGATCAGCGTCCCGGCGACAACAAGTGGTCGATGACGATATGGGCCCGCAACCCCGAAACCGGAAAGGTCAAGTGGGCCTACCAGATGACGCCGCACGACGAGTGGGACTACGACGGCGTCAACGAGATGGTCCTCGCCGACCTGACGATCGGTGGCAGGCCGGTGAAGGCGCTCGTGCACTTCGACCGCAACGGCTTCGGCTACACGCTCGACCGGACCAACGGCAAGGTGCTGGTCGCCGAGCCCTTCGGGCCGGTGAACTGGGCCTCGAAGATCGACCTCACGACCGGCGTCCCGGTACGCAACGCGACGTACGGGACGACCTCGAAGAAGAACACCGAGGGTATCTGCCCGGCCGCCATCGGCTTCAAGGACCAGCAACCCTCGGCGTTCTCCCCGCAGACGAAGCTCTTCTACGTGCCGACGAACAACATCTGCATGGATTACGAGGGCGTAGAGGTGAAGTACTCGGCCGGCCAACCCTACGTCGGCGCGATCGTGCGCATGTATCCGGGCCCCGGCGGCAACCGCGGCCGGTTCATCGCGTGGGATCCGACGGTCGGCAGGGTCAAGTGGGAGATCAAGGAGAACCTCGCGGCGTACGGCGGCGCCCTGGCGACGGCCGGCGGCGTGGTGTTCTACGGGACGATGGAAGGCTGGCTCAAGGCGGTTGATGCCACCACCGGCACCGAGCTGTGGAAGTTCAAGTGCCCGTCGGGCATCATCGGCAACCCGATGACCTACCTGGGGCCCGACGGCAAGCAGTACGTCGCCGTGCTCTCCGGGGTAGGCGGCTGGGCGGGGGCCGGCATTGCGCTCGGCATCACTCCGGACGATCCCACGGCCGCCCTTGGGGCCATCGGCGCGTTCGGGGACTACACCAACATCAGCAACGCGGGCGGCACGCTGCTCGTGTTTGGCCTGTAGGCTAGAGCTGGTGTAGGCCACCGCACCATTCCACTGGCAGATGGGCACCCGGTGCCGGAGCGAAGCGGCTCCGGCACCGGGTGTAGTACATTCGGTGAATCCAGTCGCACCCACGTGCCGGAGAGCGATGAGACCGATCAAGCTCCTTGGACCAATCGTCCTGGCCGCCGTCGTGGCCGGCATGACGCAGAGCGTCCCTCCCCGGCCGCTCACCGACCTGAGAATCTGCGGCGACCCCTACAACATGCCCTTCTCGAACGACCGCGAAGAGGGGTTTGAGAACAAGATCGCGCACGTCGTCGCGCAGGATCTGAACGCCACCGTGATCAACTACTGGTGGCCGGAGCGGCGCGGGTTCCTGCGGAACTCCATCCTCGCCGGGTTCTGCGACGTGCTCATCAACGTTCCCGTCGGCCTCGATCCCGTCGCGACGACCAAGGCGTATTACCGCTCCACCTACTACTTCGTGTACCGCACCGATCGTGGGTTGAACCTCCACTCGCTCGACGATACGCTGCTCAAGCACCTGAAGATCGGCGTGAACATGATCGGCTACGACTACACCAACACGCCACCGGCGCACGCGCTGGGCTCCCGGGGCGTCGTGGGCCTCGTCGGCTTCGGGAACTTCCTGAACCCGGACCCCAAGGCCGACCATCCCCAGGACATCGTCGACGCCGTCGCGAAGGACTCGATCGACGTGGCGATCGTGTGGGGCCCCAAGGCCGGCTACTGGGTGAAGCGGGAAGCGGTGCCGCTCACGATGGTCCCGCTCCCGGACTCGGACGCCGTCTCCGGCATGCCGTTCGCGTTCGACATGGCGATGGGCGTCCGGCACCGGGACAAGGCGCTCAAGGCACAGCTCGACTCCGTGATCGATCGCCGGCGGGGCGAGATCGTCGCAATCCTGCGCGACTACAGCGTGCCAATGCTCGAGCCGCACCCGTAGCCGCGGGGCGCCGCAGCACTCGACGGCCAACCCGGGAGACCGAGACGTGAAGAAGAGTCGGCAGCTGCTGAGGAGCGGCGTGTTGGGGACGTGGCTCGCGGGTGCGGCCATCATCGCGTGGGGGGGGGCGCCGCAGAGCGCGCCCCGGAGCGCCGCGCCCACGCCATCGGCGCGGGACACCGGGCCGGACAGCCTCCTCGTTTCGGACTCGATCTATCAGGGATGGAAGTGGTTCCACGTGTACTGCTATCGCTGCCATGGCGAGGACGCGATCGGCGGAGTCAACCCTGCTGCCCCCGACCTGCGCTGGGTGCTGAGCCCGTCCGGGGCGGCCTATCCGCGGGACTCCTTCGAGTACACCGCGCTGAACGGCCGCCTCGACAAAGGGATGCCGGCGTGGAAGGTCCTGCTCGACACATCGGCCGTGAAAGAGCTATACCTCTACGTCAAGGCGCGGAGCGACGGCTGGCTCAAGCCGGGACGACCGCACCGCGAGTTGGACCTCAAGAAGAGCCCGTGAGCACGGGCGGGACACGTCTCGCTCTGAAAGCGGCGTTGGCGGGCCTGCTCGCGGCCGCGGCAACCCCTGCCGGCGCCACCGCACAAGAGCGCCTCACCCGCGAGCTGGTGCTCGCCGCCTTGAAGGACGCCACGCCCGACCACCCCGCCGACTTCACGGGCCGGGACCTCTCCGGGCTCGACCTGAGCGGGATCGACTTCAAGCGGGCGAACCTCTCCAGGTGCCGGCTCGTGGGGACGAAGCTCGCGAAGGCGCAGCTCTTCTCCGTCACGCTCTCCGACGCCATGGCGACGGGAGCGGATTTGAGCGGGGCGAACCTCGACGTGGCCGTCATGTACCGCGTGGACATGCGCCATGCGATCCTGCGCGACGCGAGCCTGTTCGCGACCATCGCGGACGACGGCGACTTCTCGGACGCGGACCTGACACGCGCCCGCATCGTCTCGCCCATGTCCCACGCGACTTTCGCCCGCGCAAAACTGACCCAGGCGAACCTCGGCGCCGACCCCGGGAACCAGTCGATGGGGGTCATGCGCACGGACGCCACGGGGGCCGATTTCACCGGTGCCGATCTCTCGGGCGCGAACCTGCGCAAGGCCCTGATGATCCGAGCCGATCTCACCGGCGCCGACCTGACGGACGCCGAGGTGAGCGGGGCCGATCTGACGGGCGCCATCCTGCGCAACATCCGGGGACGCGAGCGGATTCGCGGGCTCGACCGAGCCCTCCACGTCGATCAGGCCGTCTTCAACGACTGAACAGGAAGCGGCGATGATCCTCGCGCAGTACCGCACCTCGCTGCTGCTGCCGCTCGCCCTCGCCAGCGCCGTCTCCCGGCGGGCGCGCGATCCCCTGCTGTACTGCAGCAACGAAGTGAGCAACACCATCAGCGTGATCTCCCCCAAGACCAACACGGTGATCGCCACGATCCCGGTCGGCAAGCGGCCGCGCGGCATGGCCCTCAGCCCGGATCGACGCACCGTGTACGTCGCTCTGGGTCAGGACGACGCCATCGGCGTGATCGACGTGACGAAGGCCGCGATGAGCCGTACCATGCCGGCGGGACGGGACCCGGAGCTCGTGGCGGAGAGCCCCGACGGCAAGACCCTCTACGTGTCGAACGAGGAGATCGCCCACGCCTCGGCCGTAGACGCCGCGACCGGGAGGATGCTGTTCTCAACGCCCGTCGGCGTGGAGCCGGAGGGGATCGGCGTGTCACCCGACGGCTCGAAGGTCTACGTCACTGCGGAGACGAGCAGCACCGTGAGCGTGCTCGACGCCAAGAGCGGCCGCCTGCTCCGCACGATCCGCGTGGGCGAGAACCCCCGCACCGTGGCGTTCACGCCCGACGGGCGTCGGGCCTACGTGACGGCGGAGGCCGGAGGCAACGTCACCGTGATAGACGTCGCGACCGACTCGATCGTCGCCCAATTCCCCATCCGGGACGGCAAGACGAAGCCGGTGCGAATCGCGTTCACGCCCGACGGCCGTTACGCCTACCTGACCGAGGGCGCCGCCAGCACGGTGAGCGTGCTCGACGTGGCCACGGGCAAGGTGACCGACACGATCCCCGTCGGGCGGCGCCCCTGGGGCCTCGCCTTGTCGCCCGACGGCCGCCGTATCTACACGGCCGACGGGCGCTCCAACCAGGTGTCGGTGATCGATGCAGCGACGCGCAAGGTGCTCGCCACGATCCCGGTAGGCGACCGGCCGAACGACCTGCTCTACATCCCCTAACCGAGCCGGGTCCGGGCGAGCCAGGAGCCCGAGTGCCGGGTCCGCACCCAGCCGTCGACTCCCCAGTGGCGGCCAGCGCGGCTCGCCATGATGGCGACGAGACTCACCAGCAGCGTGTAGTGAAACCCCTGCTGCGCCGACCCCTGCCACTGCACGGCCAATCCGTAGTTCAGGACCAGAAACATGCCTATCCCCGACGCCATGGCCGTCAGGCAGCCGAAGACGAGTCCCAGGCCGACTGCGGTCTCCCCGAAGGCCGTGAGCTGGGCGAAGAGGTTGCTGTGCGGGATCACGACCTTCTGCATGAACTCCCGGAACAAGGCGACGGGGTTACCTTCGGCGTATTTCGCGACGAGAATCGGCATCAGGTGAATCCAGCGGTCCGAAGCGCTGGGGACGGGGAGAAAGCCCCACAGCAGGATCACGGAGAGCTTGGTGAAGAGCGCCTTCACGAACCACAGCCCGATGGCGATCCGTAGAAACGCCAGCCAGCGCTCGGGCGAGCGCAGCGGGGGGGAGGACACACTCGCCTGGGAATCCATCAGCTCGTTACGTCTCCGGGGCCCGGGTCAGCGTGGAAGATGGGGCCGGCCCGGCGGGCGGGCAACGGATGTCCCGCGGCGCGAGACTCACTTCCCGACGCAGAAGCTCGCGAACACACGGTCCAGCACGTCGTCCGGTGTCACGACCCCGATCAGGTCGTCGAGCGCGCCCACCGAAGCGCGCAAGTGGGTTGCGGCGGCGGCGGCATCCACGCCCTCCGTCCGCGCGCTCCAGAACGCGTCGATCTCCGCGAGCGCGCGTTGCAGCGCCATGCGGTGCCGCGCGCGCGTCACCACCGGCTCCACGTCGCCGATGCTGAGCAGCCGGCCGAACGCCGCTTCGGCGAGCCTGCGCTTCAGCTCGGCGAGCCCGGCGCCGGTGACGACCGACACGGCGAGGCGGTCGGGCGGACGGGCGCTCGAGCGGTCGGCGAGATCGATCTTGGTCTCGACGAGCACCGCCGGGGCCCCGCAGCACGCCAGGAATTCGTCGCGCACCGAACGGTCCCACTCCTCGCGTCCCGCACCGTCGGCTGCTTCACAGAACAGGATGAGGTCCGCGGCGCCAAGGTATCTGCGAGAAACCTCGATCCCGAGCTTTTCGACCCGGTCCGTGCTTTCGCGCAGCCCCGCTGTGTCCACCAGGCGGAACGGGAAGCCCTCGACCACGGCGTGCGCCTCGATGGCGTCGCGCGTGGTTCCTGGAATCTCCGTTACGATCGCGCGCTCGTTGCCGAGCAGCGCGTTGAACAGGGAAGACTTTCCGGCGTTGGGCGGGCCCGCGATCACGAGCAGGGCTCCCTCTCGCAGCCGCTCGCCCTCGGGTGCGGTCGCTGCCAGCCCGGCGATCCGATCGCGCACCGCGCGCCAGGCGCGCTGCACCCGCTCCGCACCGACGGGGCCCTCGTCCTCTTCCGGGAAGTCGATCTCGTAGGCGATCAGCGCCTCGAGCTCGAGGAGCGGCGAGACAGTCCGCGCTCGAGCTGCTGCAGCGCGTGTCGGCGCTGCGCGGGCGACCCCGCGTCGATCAGGTCGGCGGTCGCTTCGGCCTGGACCAGGTCGAGCTTCCCGTTCAGGACCGCGCGCCGAGTGAATTCCCCGGGTGCGGCGAGCCGCGTGCCGGCGGCCACCAGCGCCGCCACCGCTTCGGCCGGCACGAGCAGCCCGCCGTGCGTCGAAATCTCGACCAGGTCCTGCCCGGTGTAGGAGCGCGGCGCCGGAAAGCAGGCCGCGAGCACGTCATCGACGAGCTCCGCGGTGATCGGATGCAGGAGGTGCGCGCGGCGCGCGGTCCGCGGGGGCGTGCGAGAGAACGGCCGCAGGCAGCGACTCGCGACGTCGAACGCGCCCGCCCCCGACAGGCGGATCACGGCGACGGCGGACCGGCCGGGGGGCGTGGCGAGCGCCACGATGGGATCAGAGAGCACGGCTACGTGCGCCGCCCCTGCTCGCGCAGGCGCCGCCGGGCGATGAGGTACTGCTGGGGAATGCTGAACAGGTTCTGGACCGCGTAGTAGAGGTTCAGCCCCGAAGCGAAGTCATGAAGACCGGCATGAAATACACCATCGTCTTCGTCTTCGGGTTGGGCGGCACCCCGATCTGCCCGATCTTGGACAGCGCGAACATCGACACCCCCATCACGATCGGGATGATGTAATACGGGTCGGCCCGCGACAGATCGGGGAGCCACAGAAACGGCACGCCCCGGAACTCGATCGTGTTCGCGAACACGAAGTACAGCGCGAACAGCACCGGCATGGGGAGCAGCATCGGCAGGCAGCCGCCGAACGGATTGACGTTGTGCTCCTTGTAGATCTTCATCATCTCGCGCTGCAGGCGGTCTGGCTCCTTCTTGTAGCGCTCCTGAGTCTCCTTGATGAGCGGCGCCACCGCCTGCATCCGGATGCTCGACTCCATCGCCTTCTGGTTCAGCGGCCAGAGCAGCGCGCGCACCATGATGCCGAAGATCACGAGCACCCATCCGTATGCGAGGCTCAGGCGGTCGTGCATCCAGATCAGGATGTTCACGACGAGCGCCGAGACCGGCTGGATGATCGGTCGCAGAAACCCGCCGTAGGGATTCGCGTCGTCCAGATCGTGCCCCAGGTGCGCGAGCCGGCGGTATTCCAGCGGCCCCACATACAGCCGGTAGCGGAAGTCCCCCGCCGGCGGCACGGGGAGCGTGAGCGCGAGCGACACCCGCGTCTCGGTGCCCGCACGGCCGCCCAGCAGGGACGACGACGTCACTTCCACCGGGCCGCCCACGGCGATGCCTCCGCCGAACTGCGGCGCGTTCTCTTCGGACGCGAGCGCCGCAAGGAGGAAGTACTTCGACTTGACGCCCGCCCACTCGAACGGGCCGTCGAGGAGCTTCACGCTTCCGGGCTTGAAGGACTGGAACGACGTGCTCTGCGTCCTGCCCGCCTTGGTCACCACCCCGAAGTGGTGGAAGTCGTCCATCGAGTCGGCCTCGACCGAGCGTAGTCCGTCGCCCAGCCCCACGAGCAGCACGGCACCCTGCGACCCGAGCCCCGTCACGTTGCCGCGCACCTCGAAGTGGTACTCCCCCGGCAGAAAGACGTAGTCGAGAGTCACCCGGGCCCCGCCGCGCACGGCCGTGAAGGTCAGGGGCACGCTCTCCGTCCCCGTGTCGGGAACCCGCACGAGCCGGGCGTTGGGCGTGAAGCTCCAGTCGGCAAGCGAGACCGTGTCCGCCCCGAGGAGGATCGAATGCGCGAGCAACGGCCGGCCCGGCGGCACGAGCTGCACGGGGCGCCCCGAATCGCCGGCTGCAAAGGACCGATACTCAGGGAGCTCCGCCAGGACGAGCCGCGCTCCCGCGGTGCTCAAGCCAAGGCGGTAGCGCGACGACGTCACCCAAACCGTCTCCGCGGGAACGCCGACGGACGCTCGGACGGGCGGACGGGCGGACGGGGCGGACGGTAGCGTTGGAGCGGCGGCCGATTCCGCCACGGCCGGCATCCGGGTGGTGTCCCCAACCGCCCGCCCGCCTGTCTGCCTGACCACCTTTTTCGGCGGAGACAAGATGCTCGGCAGCACTGCCACGATAAGCATCAGAACGATTGCCAGAATGACGCGTCGCTCCACGGGACTCCTAGGGCACGGGGTCGTACCCGCCTCGGTGCAGCGGGTGGCAACGGAGGATGCGCTTGATGCCGAGCCAACTTCCCTTCAGCGCTCCGTAGCGCTCGACCGCCTCCAAGGTGTAGCGCGAGCACGACGGCGTGAAGCGACACTGGAACACCCGATGCGAGACGGTCATCTGGTATCCACGTATCGCGAGCATCACCGCGAGCCGCGGCCAGCGACCGGGGCTCACGTGATCCGGCCCACAACGGCGGTCAATTCGGCGCGGAGGACTGCGAACGGGGCGGCGTAGGCGCTGGGCTTGGCGCGCACCACGATATCTACCGGGGAAAGCACGGGAAGCGCGTGGCGTCTAAGAATCTCTCTCAAGCGGCGGCGCAACCGATTCCGGGCCGGCGCCGTGAACCGGAACCGAGGGACGACGATCCCTGTCCGCGGGCGGCCCGTGGCGTTGGGGCGCCAGGCCAAGTCGAGATGCGGGGTGTGCAACCGGCGACCCTGATCCCAGCAGGCTTTGAGCTCCGAGCCGCGCGCCAGCCGGGCACGGCGCGGAAACCGCTCGACCGTTAGCGACTCCGGTGCTTGGATGGCAAGCGGAGCGCGAGGCGCTTGCGCCCCTTTCTCCGCCGGCGGGAGAGGACGGCGCGGCCCCAAACAGTCTTCATGCGCGCCCGGAAGCCGTGCTTGTTGACGCGCCGCCGATTGCGCGGCCGATAGGTCGGACCCATGGACTCCTCGACTAGGCTGGGAAACGTACACCGGTTTCGCGGGACGGGTCAAGGTTGCGAAAACCGCGCGCCCGCCGTTGACTTTTCCACAAGCGAG
>QHVD01000193.1:33356-33821 GCA_003222235.1 Gemmatimonadota bacterium
CAGTCTACGAAAGAAGCCTGGAGACGGCTGCTCGACGAGGCGCGGCGGGAGCTTCCCGACGCCACGGTGCGCACCTGGTTGGAGCCGGCCGTTCCGATCGCCTTGGACGACGATCGCCTGATCGTCGGCGCGCCGGACCAGTTCGCGGTGGAATGGAACGAGCAGAAGCATTCGAGCGTGCTCGCGCGGGCCGCGGAGCGCGTCTTCGGCCGCCCCACCGCCGTCGTCTTCCGGGTGCAGGAGGACCGCCAGCAGCGGCCGCAGATGGATTTCTTCGTGGCGCCACGGAGCTCCGTCGGGGCCGCCATCGACAGGACGGCGGGTCCGACGACGCCGCTGAACGAGCGGTACACCTTCCAGATGTTCGTCATCGGGAAATCGAACGAGCTCGCGGCCGCGGCGGCGCATGCCGTGGCGGAGGCTCCCGGCAAGACGTACAACCCGCTCTTCATCTACGGTGCGACG
>QHVD01000193.1:33951-34483 GCA_003222235.1 Gemmatimonadota bacterium
CGGCGCTACCGCAACGACGTCGATCTCTTCCTGGTGGACGACGTGCATTTCCTGGAAGGCAAGGAAATGACGCAGGAGGAGTTCTTCCACACGTTCAATGCCCTGTTCGAGGGCCACAAGCAGATCGTGCTCACCTCGGACCGGCCGCCGAAGGAGATCCCCGGTCTCGAGGACCGGCTGATCTCGCGCTTCGAGTGGGGACTCGTGGCAGACATCGGCCACCCCGACCTCGAGCACCGCATCGCGATCCTGCGGAAGAAGGCGGAGCAGGACCACCTCGAGCTGACGATCCCGGACGACGTGCTCCGCTTCATCGCCGAGCACGTGCGCTCGAGCGTGCGGGAGCTCGAGGGCTGCATCATCAAGCTGCTCCTGTTCGCCTCGCTCAAGAACCGTGAAGTGACGATCGAGCTCGCGCGCGAGGCCCTCTCGGACAAGATCCGCCAGGGGGAGGACGCGTCGAGCTACGGCGGCCAGCCGACCCCGAGCATCGACCGGGTGCAGGAGATCGTGGACCGGCGCTGGGGCGTGA
>QHVD01000193.1:34580-35056 GCA_003222235.1 Gemmatimonadota bacterium
TCGCGCGTGACATGCTCAGGATGCAGCTCGTCGAGATCGGCCAGGCGTTTGGGGGGCGGGACCACTCGACCGTGATCCACTCCGTGGACAAAGTCGAGCGGCAGATGATGCGGGACCGCACGTTCAAGGAGCGCATCGAGATGGCGCGCCAGGAGTTGTCCGCACTCTAGCCAACATGTGGGAACAGCCGGTATGGGCCGCTGTGGGAAGGGGCGCGGGTTGTGGGGAAGGTGCCGGATGCCAACAGACCAAACACTCGGGTCAGATGTATGTGGGGCGCTACCCGTGCGTGGCTATCATGGGTTGGGCCGGTCACTAACATTTCCCCGTCCTCTACTATTACTACTAAGTAGTTCTATAGTAGGTACGGCAGTAGGTTCTTTAGCCCCCCGCGAACGAGGCGGGAAACGCGGATGAAGTTCACGATCACACGCGAGCAGCTTCAAGAAGGTCTCAGCGCCGTGGCAGCGGCCATC
>QHVD01000325.1 GCA_003222235.1 Gemmatimonadota bacterium
CCTGACAACGGGGTGGGGGGGTGGGACGGGTAGGGGCGGGGTCGTGGAAACGTCGGTATCTTGCGGACTTCCAGGGGCGTATGCCATATTGTCGCGGTTTTGTGCGGGTTTTCCCACATTCCGGCCCGGATAATGGCGCGATTCCAAGGGTTTTTCGTACCCCGACCTCACACCCCAGACCCTCACAAGGAGACAGCGTGAACAAAGCCGAGCTGACTGCCGCGCTGGCGATGCGGACGAAGATGTCCAAGGCGGACGCCAACCGGGCGATCGATGCCCTGTTTGACGACAAGGGGATCATCGCGGCTGAGCTGAAGAAGGGTGCCAAGGTGCAGATCACGGGGTTCGGGAATTTTGAAGCGCGCAAACGGGCCGCCCGCATGGGACGGAACCCGAAGACGGGCAGCGAGATCCAGATCAAGGCGTCGGTTGCGCCTGCATTCCGCGCCGGCAAGCAGCTGAAGATGGCGGTAAACACGAAAAAATAGCCGCAAGCCCAAAGAAGCCGTAAGCCGTAAGCCGCAAGTGATCGCTCTCTTGCGGCCTACGGCTTTCGGCTTACGGCCTCCGGCTTCCGCCTGTATTATCGAGCCTCGCCACGGCGCGGCGGCCCTTGATCGTCACGCCCGTCAGGCCGCGCACCACACGATCGGCGGCGCGGTCCGCGACATCGACCAAGGTGAAGCTGTCGCGCAGGTCGATCCGTCCGATGTCGCCCTTCCCGAGCCCGACCTCTCGGATCAACGCCCCCACGAGGTCCTTCGCCGCCGCGCGATCCTTCCTGCCGACATTCACGAACACCCTCACCCACGCTGCGGCCGGTTCGGGAGGCCCCGTTTCCCGTTTCTCGTTTCCCGTTTCCCGTCGCAGTGCGAGCAGCGCCGCCGCCACCTCGGCCGGGTCGAAGTGATCGAACAGCGGATCGAGCAGAGCGAGCTCTGCGTCGACTGCTCCGGCCTCCAACACCGCTGCCACCTGCGCTCGGAGCGCCTCGGCTCGGTCGCGCGCGCGATCCGTCTCCCCCGGAAGGCGGAGCAGCGTGAGCGGTGCGGCGAGCGAGCGGAGGTACGGCAGTTGCGCCGCGGTGACGAACGCAACCGGCTCAGCGAGCCGGGCGAGCGCGGCGAACTGCTGGCGCGTCGGCAGGCGGAGGCACAGGACCGTGTCGGGCGTCTCCGCGGGGGCGTCGAGTGGCCCGCCTTCCCACACGAAGGGGTGCTTGGGATCGAGGGCGTCGAGCGCGTCGCGCAGCGCGGCCGCACGGCGGGAGGGCGCGACGATGGCGTACCGCGCGGGCGCGACGGGCGGGAGCGGCCGGCCGGTGACGTCAACCGGCGCAGTTCCCACGACCAGCGCCCGTCTTGCGTGGCGCTCGAGGAAGTCACCAAGCGCGGCGGGGTTCCAGCTCAGCACGATGCGGTGCGCCTCGCGCGTTTCGCCGAGCAGGGTGTCGAGTGCGGCCCCGTGCTCGCCCGCCGCGAACTGCTCCGGCCACGCGAGGACGACCGTGGAAACGGCGCCGAGTTTCAGCGCCGAGCGTGCGACGAGCGCGGCGAGGTCTTTCACCGCGCCGGCGAGGAGAGAGATGGAGCCGGCTTTGAGGAGCCGGGCCGTGCGGGCGAGCCCCGTGACGGCGTGGACCCGAACGGAATCCGGTGCCGCGGCCACCCACTCTGCGGCGGACACGTCATCCGAACAGATGATAAGGGCGGCAGGGGCGGCACGGGCGGCAGAGGCGGCAGCGCCGGACTCCGCATCGGGGGGTGGCGGCGCGAGAAGCTCCCAGAGCTCGCCCGCCTGCTCGGGCGCGGGCGGCGTCACCAGTACCACGTGCCGGCCGCGCGCGAGCGCAGCCTTCACCTCGTCCAGCGTCACACGGTCCTCGATTATCAAGGGGCGGGGGTACGGAAAGGATGCTAGCTTCCGGTGAGTCAAGGCGCAACTGGAGGAACTCTGTTGCGCACTGAGACCGCCCATGGGTATCGTGGACGGTCGCCGTCCTGAAACGCTTTGGAGCCATCCGCCCATGACCCAGGGCTCTCGCTTCGGCTTGTCCCCCAACCTCCAGCACCTCGAGCCTTCCGCCACCATCGCGATCTCGCAGGAGGCGAAGCGCCGGAAGGCGGCGGGCGAGGACGTACTCGACCTGGGTGCGGGGGAGCCCGACTTCCCGACGCCCGCCCTTGCGGCGGACGCCGGGGTGCGCGCCGTCCGGGAGGGGAAGACCCATTACCCGGCGAACGAGGGGATTCTCGAGCTGCGCGCTGCCGCCGCGAAGCACCTCTCGCTCCTTTCCGGCGGGCGCCCGGTCAATGCCGACCATATCGTCGTGTCGAACGGCTCGAAGCAGTCGCTCTTCAACATCTGCTTCACGCTGTTCGGCCCCGGCGACGTCGTGGCGATTCCGGCCCCGGCCTGGGTGTCGTACCCGCAGATCGTGCACCTCGCGCGCGCGCGGCCGGCGCTCGTCCCCGGCGACCCCGAATGGAGCCTCAAGCTGAGCGTGCGGGACCTGGACCGCGTGGTGCCCGGTGCCCAGGGGCTCATCCTCTGCTCCCCGTGCAATCCCACGGGAGCCGTGTACACGCACGCCGAGCTGAAGGCGATCGCGCAGTGGGCGAGGGCCCGCAGGGTGTGGGTGGTGGCCGACGAGATCTATCGCCGCATTCACTACGGCCCGGGCCCGGCGCCGTCGTTCCTCGACCTGCCCGACGAGCTGCTCGAGCGGGTGGTGGTGATCTACGGCGTGAGCAAGGCCTACGCGATGACGGGGTGGCGGATCGGGCTCGCGCTCGCGCCGGCCAAGGTCGCGGGCGCCATGGCGGCGCTGCAGTCGCACACGACGACCGGGGCCAATCACCCGGCCCAGTGGGCCGCGGCCGCGGCGCTCGGCGACGAGCGCGTGGAGCAGGACGTGGCGCGCATGGTCGCAGAGTTCCGCAAGCGGCGCGACCTCGTGGTGGGCCGGTTCCGGCAGGATCTCCCCGGCTGCGAGTTCGTGGAGCCGCTCGGTGCGTTCTACTTCTTCTTCCGCGTGGATTCCTTCGGGGGGATCGGTGGGACGGACTTCTGCACCCGCCTCGTGACGAGCAGCGGCGTGGCGCTCGTACCAGGGGCGGCGTTCGGCGACGACCGGTGGGTGCGACTGAGCTACGCCGCGGCGACGGACAGCATCCAGAAGGCGCTCGACCGCATCGTCGGGTTCGCAAAAAAGCTGGGGGACTAGAAGGGCGGCAAAGGCGGCAGAGGCGGCAAAGGAGCCCTGCCGCCCCTGCCGCCCTTGCCGCATATTATCCCCCCTCCCCCGACCCGGCAGGCGGAGTTGCCGATGACCTTCGAGGCGCGCATCGAGCCGCTCGACGGGAAGCTCCCGAGAGTCAGCTACCACTGGGATCCCGAGACCGACATCCTGTCGGTGTCGTGCAAGGGGACCGCGAAGGCGAGCGGCCTCAACGGAACCGTGGATCTCGAGGGGAGCGACGGCTCGTTCGTGGTGATCGACGTGGCGGGAGGGTGCGTGCGCGGCGTGGACGTCGTCACCTGGCCCGACGACGTCCGCACAGTGCAGAACCTCGCCATCCCGCAGCCGGAGAACGAGGCGCGGGTCGTGTTCCCGGGCGAGAGGTCCCAGGCTGCCGTGGCGGCGGTGGAAGTGGACACAGCCCTCACCATGGAGAAGAACGACGCCGAGTCGGTCCTTCACATCCGGGTCGGGCGCGCGCGCCCAGCCCGCGTGGTCCGCGCGGCCGATCGGCTGCTCGTCGAGGTGGACAAGCATTCGCGGCTGGCAGGGCTGTGGTTCCTCGACGTGCCCCCGTTCCCGAACGTCGAGGCCACCGCCTGATCGTGGACGGGCGGCTCGAGCGCTACATCACCGAACTGTTCGCCGCCGAAGATCCGATCCTGGCCGCCATCCGAAGGCGGCACGACGAGCTCGACCTCCCCCCGATCCTCATCTCGCCCGACGAGGGCAAGCTGCTCCACGTGCTGCTCCGCGCCGTCGGGGCGACCAACGTGCTCGAGCTCGGCTCGCTCGCGGGCTACTCCGGCGTCTGGCTCGCCCGGGCACTGCCGCCGGACGGCCGGCTCACCACCGTCGAGAAGGATCCGCGGCACGCCGCCCTCGCGCGCCGCGCGTTCGCAGAGGCCGGGCTCGAGCGCAGAGTCCAGCTGCTGGAGGGCGCGGCCCTGGAGATCTTACCGACCCTGACTCCGGGGTTCGACGCAGTGTTCGTGGATGCCGACAAGGAGCCCCTGGCGCAGTATTTCGAATGGTGCGTCCGGCTGCTGCGACCGCGCGGCCTGCTGCTCTGCGACAACGCCTTCTTCCACGGCGCGGTCATCGACGCCACGGATCACTCGCCGGCCACCGAGGGCGTGCGGGCCTTCAACCGGCTTGCGGCGACCGATCCCCGCGTCACGAGCGCCGTGGTGCCGATCCGCGACGGACTCGTGGTCGGCGTGAAAACGCCGGGATGAGCGACTCCTTGCCGCCGCTCGGGGAGCTCTCCGAGCCGCAGAAGTACGAGCGGCTCGTGGAGCGCCTGCCGGACGTCTGGTGGAACGATGCGGGCCCGTTCGCGGGCCTGCACCAGCTCAACGTCGCCCGCGTGGATTACTTTCGCCGCGTGTTCGGCGGCTTCGGCGGGAAGCGCGCGCTCGATGTCGGTTGTGGCGGCGGCATCCTCGCGGAGACGCTCGCCACGGAAGGGGCCGTCGTCACCGGAATCGACCCGTCGGAGAAGTCCCTGGAAGTGGCCAGGGAGCATGCCCGACGCTCCGGACTCTCGATCGACTACCGCCTGGGAACCGCTGAGAACTTGGCGTCTGGAAACGTCCCTGTGGGCTTCGATCTGGTCTTTGCTGTGGACGTCCTGGAGCATGTGGACGACGTCCCCCGTACTCTCGCCGCGATCGCTCAGGTCCTCGCGCCGGGTGGCGGCCTCGGCTTTCTCACGCACAACCGCACCATCGCCGCATTCCTGCGGCTCATCTGGGACGAGGAGTACGTCCAGCACACGATGCCCGAGGGGTTCCACGACTTCGCGCGCTTCATCACCCCGGAGGAGCTCACCGCCGCGCTCGCCCGGAACGGGATGGTGGTGCAGGAGATGACGGGCGTCGCGCGGGCGGACGACGGCAGCGGGCGGAGGGTGCTCACCCCAGACCTGAGCGTCACCTACCTCGGCTGGGCGCTGAGGACTCGGTAGCCATGGCCGCGCCGCGCTCCTGGAAAGACGCAATGGTGGCGGCCGGGGCGGTAGCCGTGTCGCACGTGCCCGAAGCGAGCCTGGGCCGGGCGGACATCGACGAGGTCGCCGGGGCCGAGCCGGTGGAGGACTCGGGCGTCGCCGTGCACGCGGTGGAGCAAGGCGCCCCGGCGCCGCTCACCATCCGCTTTCTCGATGGGATCCAGCTCTGGAAGGTGGTCTACTACGACGGCGTGCTGCCGATCGTGCGGGCGCACGTCGCGGCGGCCGTCCGCAGCCGCGGCGCCGACCGGCGCCTGCGCACCGCGGACGAAGCGGGGCGCGACTGCGTCGTGGCCTGTGTGGCTGCGCTCCGGCCGGCGGTGCGCGCGGCGCTCGAAGCGAGCGGGCTCGAGCTCGTCGATCTGCCCCAGGACGAGGTCTCGCAGCCCGGCCGCGCTCTCGAAGCGGCGCGTCGCGCCGTCGAGCGCGCGCGCGTCGCCCTCGAGAAGCAGCTCGGCGAACGATGTGCGGAGCGGCTCGGCACCGACGAATGGCTCGTCGTGGACGGCGTCCTCTCTGAATCGTCCGTGCTCGCGGGGCACCCGCGCGCGCTGGCCGTGATCAAGAGCCACGCAGCGCAGTACTTCGCCGGTCCGGAGCTCGAGCGGGCGCTCACCGTCGCGCCGGGACACCGCACCAGCGTGTTCCGCCCGCGGGGCCGGGCGCGGCACGAGGTCTACTCGTGGTACCAGCGGCTCTGGCCCTGGGAGGGGAACGACGTGCTGTTCGGGTTGCTGCGGGTCGAGGCACGGGCGCACGAGGATACAGTCCGGGCGGCCTCGCGCATCGGCGGGTGGCTCGACCGCGAGCGCGCCCCGCTCGCGACCCCCGACGCGCGTTGGGACCGCCTGTTGTATCCTATACACGACGTGGAGACTTACTTGAAGGCCCGCGCGCCCCGGGACCTCCTCTCGGCCCCCGGTTCCCGGCTGCCGAAGACCGGAACGTGATCGGCAAAGCCTCCGCCCCGCCGCTCCCCCCGCCCCCGCCGCCCCCCCCGCCGGTCGGCCACGTCGTCGCCACGGAGTTGAAGCCCGCGACCCCCTACCAGTTCCACTTCTGGACCGCGAACGAGACCTCCATTGGGATCGGCGCGATCGTCCGAGTCGAAGACCCCGGGAACGGGGAACGGGGAACGGGAAACGGGAAAGGGGAAACGGGAAAGGTCGTGTACGGCGTCGTGACGGACGGGTTCGCGTATTCCGATCTCGCAACTCCGCTGCACGACGTGGTGGGCGCCGAAGGCGACCCCGCGCGCGCGGCCGAGAGCCCCACGGCACGCCAGGAGATCCGGTTGTGGACCGCCGCCGTGCTGCGGCAGATTCCCGAGGAGCCGCTGCAGCCGGTCCCGCTCGGGGGCGTCCACGTCGCGACCGATGCCGACGTGGCGCGAGCGCTCCGCATGGACTCCTATCTCGGCGGGGCGCACCCGACGGCCATCCCCGTCGGGCTCTACACGTCGGGGGGGCTCGAGGCGCCGGTATACCTGGACGCCGACTTCCTGCTCGGCCCCGAGGCCGCGCACCTGAACATCTCCGGCGTCTCGGGGCTCGCGACCAAGACCAGCGCGGTCGAGTTCCTCCTCTCGGCCATCTTCGAGCACTTCCCGCCCCACAAGGGGCGGATCGCCGCGGTGTGTTTCAACGTCAAGGGACCCGACCTCTGCTTTCTCGATCAGCCCGGGACGCTCGACGCGGAAGACCGGCGCCGCTACGAGCGGCTCGGCGTCCCCGCGCACCCGTTCGAGCGGGTTTGCTACTACGCGCCGTTCAAGGCCGACGGCGCGAACCTGAACACCCTGCGCACCCACGCCGCGCTCGTCGGCGACGTGGAGCCGCTGGTGTGGGGGCTCCGCGAGGTGCTCGACTTCGCGGAAGTGCTCCTGAACCGCGACGACATCGACGCCAAGGCCGATGCGTTCATCGACTTCCTCGCCGACCGCGTGGTGGACAAGGAATTCGCGGACGGCTTCGGGAACGTGCATCGCGTGACGACGTTCGCCGACCTGGACAAACTGTTCCGGGCGGTATTCGACGGGCTCGAGCTCGCGGGGCGGAGCGATACCTGGCGCACGCATCACATCGCCACGATCCGCAAGGTCCGGAATCGCCTGGCGAACATCTCCACCCGGTGCAAGGGCCTGGTCGCGGACGACGGCCCGTCGAACGACCTGCCGTGGGGTCGGTTTGAAGATCGCGCCGTCTACGTCGTGGACGTGGCCAACGTCGATCCCCTCGGCCAGGACCTCGTGTTCGCGCGCATCGTTTCCAAGCTGCGGGAGCACCTCGAGCGTCGCGATCTCGGCGTGGATGCCGTGATGGTGTTCGTGGACGAGCTGAACAAGTACGCCTCCGCGGACGGTCCCGACACTTACGTCAGGAAGATGTTGCTCGATATCTCGGAGCGGGGGCGTTACCTTGGATTGGTGCTGTTCGGCGCCGAGCAGTTCCGCTCGCAGGTGCACCGGCGCGTGGTGGGGAACGCCGGGACGATCGTGTTCGGCCGGATGGACTCGGACGAGTTGGCGACACCGGGTTACCAGGTCCTCTCGCCCGCCACCAAGACCAAGCTCGCGACCCTCCCGATCGGCGAGCTGATGGTGCGCCACCCGCACTTCACGCCGATCTTCGTCCGCTTCCCCCGCCCGGCCGTGCTGCGGGGCCGGGACGGCGTGGAGCGGTTTCCGCCCGCCGCCGACCTGCCGTTCGAGGACGCGGTGGTGCGCCAGCTCGTGAAGCTCGACCGCCGCATCCGGCCGAACCAGGTGAAGGATCTGATCGCCGACCGGCTGGAGCAGGACGTGCGCCGTGCGCTCGCGACCGTGCGCCAGACGCACCCCGAGGACCCGCTCGCCTCCTTGCGCCGGCTGCTCGGCACCCGGGTGGCGCCCGAGCCCCCCCCCGCCCGCGAGGCGGTGCCGCCGCTCACCCCGATTTCGGAAGAGCCGTACTGAGCGATCATGACCGGAGGCATCGGATGACCAGGGCCCCTCGCCTCGCCCGCGCCGCCATGGCCGTGGCGGCGCTCACCGGTTGCCGCGCCGGATCGAGCGGCGCCAAGCTCACGCTGCGGTACCACCCGCCGACGGGCGCGACCTATCGCTACTCCCTCGAGCAACAGAACTCGGTCCGCTTCGTGCGCGGCGCCATGCGCGGCGTCCCGTCGCAAGACGTGAAGATGCACCTCTACTACACCCAGGCGGTGACCGGGCCGGCGGCGGGCGGGATTGGCGTGACGGTCACCTACGACTCGACGACCATCGAGCCCGGCGGCTTGGCGCCGGCCCTCGACCGCATGCGGGGGCTCACGAGCAGCGTCGTCTATGACGACCGCATGCAAATCGTCAGCGCGAGGTTCACCGGACTCGCGGGCCAGCCCTCCCCACTGCTCGAGCAGATGGGGAAGAGTTTCAAGGGGGTTTCGTTCCCGCTCCCCCCGGAACCGGTTGGGGTGGGCGACTCCTGGGTTTCGGAGATCGATCTCCCGCTCGGCGAGATGGTTGGCGCCGGCGCGCCAATCAAGGCGCACACCCAGCTCACCGTGAAGGAGATTCGCATCACCGGCCCCGACACGTCCATCCTGCTCGCCGTCGCGACGACGTTCCCGGGAGATCCCGTCACGATCGCCCGGGGCGGCCAGACGGCGACGCTGAAGCTCTCCGGCGCCCTCTCGGGAGAGCAGGTGTATTCGCTGGCGAAGAGCGCCCCCGTGCGCGCCACGATGGGGGGCACGATGAACATCGACGTCAAGGGCGGCCAGACGGGACCGGACGGGATGGCGATCGCGCTGGAGCAGCAGACCTCGCTGCAGCTGACCGGGGCCAAGTGAGGGCGTGAAGCTCGCCCACCTGGCCGATCTCCACCTCGGGTTCCGCCAGTACGACCGGCAGACCGCGCGGGGGGGGAACCAGCGCGAGGCGGACATCGCGGAAGCCTTCCGGCGGGCGGTGGACGACCTGCTCCTCCAGCGTCCCGACCTGATCCTTCTCGCCGGCGATGTCTTCCATTCCGTGCGCCCCACCAATCCGGCGATCCTGTTCCTGTTCCGCGAGCTGCAACGGCTGCGAGCCGAGCTCCCGGACGCGGCCGTCGTGATGATCGCGGGGGAACACGACACCCCCCGATCCACGGAGACGGGAACGATTCTGCGCCTCTACGAGGCGCTCGGTGTGGAGGTCGTGGTCGACCAGGCGCGCTACGTGACTCTGCCCAAGTCGGATTGCGCCGTGCTGGCGGTGCCTCACCAGGCCGTGGCGCAGCTCGAACGGCCGGCGCTGCGGCCGCGGCGCGGGACGACCTTCAACGTGCTGCTGTTGCACGGCCAGGTGCCGGGGCTCGGTGAGCGGCGCGGCACCGCGGAGTACGGCGGCGCCCTGATCGACGAGCGCGACCTCGCTCCCGCGCACTGGGACTATGTGGCCCTTGGGCACTATCACGTGGCGCAGCCGGTCGCCGCCAACGCGTGGTACGCGGGAAGCATCGAGTACGTCGCCCCCAATCCCTGGGGCCAGATGCAGGACGAAGCCGAGCGCGGCCGCGTCGGCAAGGGATACCTGCTCGTGGACCTCCCGGGGGCGCGCGTCACGTTCCGGCCGATCGCGCCGCTGCGACGCCACGTCGATCTTCCGCTGATCGAGGGCAAGGGGCTCACGCCCAAGGAGCTGGACGCGCACATCGCCGCCGCGGTGGCCGCGGCGAAGCCGCCGATCGACGACCAGATCGTGCGGCTGCTCGTGTTCGACGTGTCGCGCGCCACCGCGCGCGACCTGGATCACGCGGCGATCCGTGGCTACAAAGCCCGCGCGCTCCATTTTCAGCTCGACCTGCGGCGGCCGCCCCCCCGCCCCGAGGCGCACGCCGCCGGCGCCGCCGGCGCGCTGGGCCAGCGGCAGACGTTGTCCGAAACGGTGCGCGAGTTCCTCGACCACCGGCCGCTCGATGCGGACCTGGACCGGGGCGAATTCGTGCGGCTGGGTGTCGGCTACGTGGAGCAGGTCGGCCGGGAGGGGGAGGGGGGGGGCGACCGCTGATGGAGCTGCATCGCCTGCGCCTGGTCAACTTCCGCCAGCACGCCGACACCGAGCTCGAGTTCGGGCCGGGGATCACGGGCATCGTCGGACCCAACGGTTCCGGCAAGACGACGCTCCTGGAAGCGCTCGCCTGGGCGATCTACGGCGCGCAGGCGGTGCGGGGCGACAAGGACTCGATCCGCCGGCTCGGCGCGAAGGGTCGGGCCCCGGTCGAGGTCGAGCTCGAGTTCCGGCTCGGCGCCCACGAGTATCGCGTGACGCGCGGCCTCTCGACCGCGGCGCTGCATCAGGACGGGCAGCTCGTCGCCAACTCGCTCAAGGCGGTCACCGACAAGCTCGAGCGCACGCTCGGGATGACGCACGACGAGTTCTTCAACACCTACTTCACGGGACAGAAGGAGCTGGCGGTGATGGCGGCGCTCGGCAAGACCGAGCGGGCGGCGTTCCTGTCGCGCGTGCTCGGCTACGAGCGGTTGCGGGAAGCGCAGGAGCGCGTGCGCGAGGTGCGGAACGCCCTGGCGGCCGAGGTGCGCGGGCTCGAAGCCGGGTTGCCCGACCCGGCCGTGCCGGCCGAGGAGCGCCGCGCGGCCGGGGAGCGGCTCACCGCTGCGCAACGCGCGGCCCAGGGGGCCGAGGCGACACGCCGGGCGGCCGCGGAGGCGCTCGCCCGGGAGCAGCCGCGCTGGAGCGAGTGGATGGCGCGCCGCGAGCGGACGCTGTCGCTCGACGGCGAGCGCCGGATGGCGGAGCAGGCGGTGATAGCCGCGCGCCAGGAATTCCAGCGGCTCGATCGGGAGCTCGCCGACGCGCTCCTGGCCCGCGAGCAGCTCAAGCACCTCGAGGCCGAGCTCGCCCCGGTGACGCGCCTGAAGCAGGAGCTGGCGGGACTGGAGCGGTTGCAGCGGGAAGTTGCGGCCCGGCAGGCCGAAGAGGCGCAGCTCGAGGAGTTGACGCGCGCGGCGGCGGCCCTGGAGCGACGGCTCGCCGAGCTCGAGGGAGTGCCCGAACGGCTGGCCCGCGCCGTGGCCGAGGCGACGGCGCTCGAGGAGCGGTTGCAAGCCGCCGAGCGGGTCGCCGCAGAGCAGCGGACGGCCTGGGTGCGCGACCGGCAGTATGCGGAGACCAGGCGCACGGAGCTGCTCAAGCAATACGAGGAGGTGAAGGAGCAGCGCGACCAGATCGTGCAGCTCGGACCGGAGGGGACTTGCCCCACGTGCAAACGGCCGCTCGGCGCGGAATACGAGTCGGTGCTCGCGATCCTCGACCGGCAGCTCGAGGTGATCACCGGAGATGGGAGGTACTTCCGCCACCGGCTCGAGCAGCTGGCCCAGCCGCCCGCGAAGCTCAAGGAAGCGGAGGGGGCGCGCGAGGGTGTCCTCGAGGAGAGCCGGCGGGCCAGCGCGCACGCGGGAGAGCTGCGGGCGCAAGCGGAGGAGCGGGCGCGCGCGACGCTCGAGCTGGCGGCGGCGCGCGGGCGGGCGCACGACCTCGAGCGCCGGCTTCGGGCGCGACCCGGCGGCTACGATCCGGCGCGGCATGACGCGCTCCGGGCGGAGCTGGCCAAGCTCGAGCCGGTGGCGCTCGAACGGGCGGCGCTGGAGGAGCGCGCGCGCCGCGCCGAGAGCTTCGTGAGGGAGGCGACCCGGGCCGAGCAGCAGCTTTCGGTCTCGGAGCGCCGGGTGCGGGAGCTCACCGAAGCCGTGCAGGCCGAGGGGTTTTCCGAGGCGGAGTACAAGCAGGCGAAGGAGCGGTACGATCGCGCCATGGGTGCGCTGCGTGAGGCGGAGCTCGCCGTGGTCGAGTCCCGGGGCGTTCTGAACCGAGCCGAGGACGACGTGCGGGAGGTCGCGCGGCGGGAGCGCGAGCGCGCCGAGCGGGGACGCCAGATCGCCGAGCTCAAGGCGCGCCAGCGCCTGCATAACGAGCTGGACCGGTCCTTCTCCGACCTGCGCGGCGAGCTGAACGCGCGGATGCGCCCCGAGATCGCGGAGCTGGCCTCCGGGTTCCTCGCCGATCTCACCGACGGCCGCTACGACGAGCTCGAGCTCACCGAGGACTACACGGTGACGGTTCTCGAGGACGGTGTCCCCAAGCCGGTGATCTCCGGCGGCGAGGAAGACCTCGCGAATCTGGTGCTGCGGCTCGCCATCTCGCAGATGATCGCCGAGCGGGCGGGCCAGCCGCTCACGCTGCTCGTCCTCGACGAGATCTTCGGCTCGCTCGACGAGAACCGCCGCCGGCAGGTGATCGGCCTGCTGCGCCGCCTGGCAGACCGCTTCCCCCAGGTGGTGCTCATCACGCACATTGAGCAGGTGCGGGAGGGCCTCGACCGGGTGATCCGCGTGGAGTACGACGCCGCGCGCGGCATGAGCGTCGTGCGGGACGACACCGCCGTTCTGGGAGCTACCGATGCGGGCGTGGCTGCCTGAGCGCCAGGTGTACGGCCCCGAGCCCGCGACCGAGCGGGACACGGAGGCCCTGAACCGGGTGTTCGCGGACGCGTTCACGGACCGCTACCGGCGGGACGGGCTCGTCGGGGTGCGCGTTCCCTATCTCAACCCCCAGGTGTGGCGCTACGCCCTGCGCGACGCCGGCGCGGGCGCGATGCTGTGGCGCGACGAGTCCGGCGAGGTGGTGGCGTTCAACATCGTGCACCGCTCCGGGACGGAGGGGTGGATGGGGCCGCTCGCGGTGCGGCCGGATCGGCAGGGCGCGGGGGTCGGCAAGACCGTGGTGCGCGCCGCCGTAGACTGGCTCGTGGAGCAGGGGGGAGGAGAAGGAGGGGTCGCGACGCTGGGACTCGAGACAATGCCCCGCACGGTGGAGAACATCGGTTTCTACGGTCGGCTCGGGTTCTCCCCGGCCTACCTCACGGTCACGATGACCAACGACATCGCCACGCGGGGCCATCCGGCGCCGGCGCTCTTGTCCCAGCGCAAGGGCGCCGCCGCCGCCCAGGCCGTCGCTGCGGCGCGCCGGCTGGTCAGCGAGCTCGTCGCGGGGTACGACTTCACCCGCGAGATCCTCCTCACGGTCGAGTTCGGCCTGGGCGACCTGGCGCTGGTCGAGGGCGACGACGGCCTGCGCGCGCTGGTCCTGTGGCATGCGGCACCCCTCGCCGAGGGGCGGCCCAAAGACGAGGTGCGCGTCCTCAAGCTCGCCGCCCGCGACGCGCAGGCGTTCGGGGAGGCCGTCGCGGCGACCGAGGCGGCTGCGGCGCGGATCGGCATCCGCCGCGTCGCGATCCGGTGCCAGACCCGCTACGAGGACGCGTTCCGCGCGCTCATCGGCCGCGGCTATCGCGTCCGTTGGACCGATCTCCGCATGATCTACGACGGCTATCCGGAACCCCATCCGGCTAAGGGCGTCCTGTTCTCGAATTGGGAGATCTAACGAGTGCGGAGTGCGGAATGCGGAGTGCGGAATGGATCGGAGGGCCGTCGAGACCCGTGACCGACATCCGCCGCCGGACCTTCCCCTTCAATTCCGCATTCCGCACTCCGCACTCCGCACTCCGCATTTAGTCCATTCCGCACTCCGCATTGTGATGGCCACCGGTCTCCTGATCTTCGTCGCAACCTATTTCCTCATCGCCGTCCAGCGGCTGCCGTTCGTCCACCTCAATCGGCCCGCGGCCGGCCTGGTCGGGGCCGTCGCGATGGTCGTGTTCGGCGTGTTGCCGCTCGAGGACGCGTACGCCGCCGTGGACTTCGACGTGCTCGTCTTCCTGCTTGGCATGATGCTGATCGTCGGCTACCTCGAGGTAGGAAGATTCTTCGAGTGGGCCGCGCAGCTCGTGCTCGAGCGCGCCCGGTCGCCGGGGCGGCTGCTCTTCGCCGTCGTGGTCGGCGGGGGCTTGCTCTCCGCGTTCTTCGTCAACGACACCGTTTGCCTGGTCCTGACTCCGGTCCTCCTCGCCGCGCTCCTGCCCCTCGGCGTGCGGCCCAACGTGTACCTCATCGGACTCGCCATGGGCTCGAATGTCGGCTCGGTGCTCTCCGTCACCGGCAACCCGCAGAACATGCTGGTGGGGATCTGGAGCCGGACCACCTTCGGAGGCTTCCTCGTGCACATGCTGCCCGTCGCGCTCGGCGGGCTCGCCATCGCCTATGCCTGGCTGCGCCGGGCGTATGCCGCCGAGCTGCGCGAGCCCTTCCGGAGGCGACCCGAAGCAGCGTCTCCCCCTCCCCCGGTGCCGCTCGATCGGCCGCTCGTGGCAAAGGGCCTCGCGATGTTCGGCGTCGCGGTGGTGGGGTGGCTCGTGGGAGGCTCGTTGCCGCTCGTGGCGATCGCCGCGGGGGCGCTGATGGTGCTCGTGGCGCAGCGCGATCCGGCGTACGCGATCGAGCGGGTCGACTGGGACCTGCTGCTCTTTTTCGCGTCGCTCTTCGTCGTGATGCGCGGCTTCGAGCGGACGGGCGCGGTCGCCTGGATCGACGGGCACGCGCTCGCGCTGCTTCGCGACGGCTCACCCTGGCGCGCGGCGACGACCGTGAGCGCGGTGATGGTGACCCTGTCGAACCTGATCTCCAACGTTCCCGCGGTGATCCTGTGGCGGAACACCGTGCCGCGCCTTCCCGATGCCGAGCTGCTGTGGCGGGTGGTGGCCGTGAGCTCCACCTTCGCCGGGAATCTGCTGCTCATCGGCTCGATGGCGAACCTGATCGTGGCCGAGCGGGCGGAATCGGGCGGCGTACGAATCGGGTTCCGGGAGTACGCGAGAGTCGGTGTGCCGGTGACGCTCCTCACCCTGGCGTGGGGCATCGTGGTGCTGGTGCTGACCCGGTGAGGCGGTCCTCTAAGACAAGAACCCGCGCCTACCTACGACCACGCGCCGTGCGAACAGCACCACGGCGGCGGCGTACAGGAGCTGCACCGGACCGCTCCCCACGTGTGCCACGAACAGGACGACCATCCATGCCGCGAGGAGCACGATCGCGCTAATCAGTGTCAGGTTCATTCGCGTTCTATCCTTATCCGGTGCTTGGGCTTGACGCTTCCCGACGCGCCCTTTGCTTGACGTTTGCCGGCTCCGCCATATTGTTCGTGCTCAGGAGCGGGGAGTCTAATTATTGAGCCAACAGGCTCGGTCGTGGACCCAGATACTGTGACCGATGTCATGCCCCACGCGGGGAAGGCAGACGCCATAGTGAGGGACCAGTCATTACGCTCGGGCTTCAATAATCCTCTCCGTTCCTGATGTACCGGTCGGCCGGGCCGCCCTAGGCGGTGCCGGCCGATCGTTTTTCCGAAATGCGGAATGCGGAATTGATCGAGCGACCGTCGAACCGGCCGGTTGTGATCGGCGATCGAACCCGGCTTTTCA
>QHVD01000544.1 GCA_003222235.1 Gemmatimonadota bacterium
GCGCGAGGTCGGGAACTCTCTATACGCGCGCATGTATGAGAGAAGTTCGGGAATTACCCGTCACCACGTCACTACGCATCACCGTCCGCCGCTGGGACTTCCTCTTCCTGTCCACGTCCCGACCGAAGACCGCCTCCCAAGAGGTGAACGCGCTGGTTGTCCTCGTGGGCAACGAGCCGAACGTCAGTGTGAGCGCACTCGCGATCCGGCGAAGGGTGCCTCCCTTCCAGCGATAACGAGGGCAGGGTTGCTAGCACAGTGCGCCGTGGTCATGGCGACGCTAGCCGCGTCGATGGTCGCCTCGAAAGATGTCCACAAGCCCGCACAGGACGTCAGCCTGGACGTCATGACCACGAAGCAGTTGGCCGAGATGTGGGAGATGCCGGAGGCGAAGATTCGCGATCTCTGCCGTACCGGGCGACTGCCCGCGAAGAAACTCGGCACCAAGGAGTGGGTAATCGGGAGGGACGCGCTCCGCGATTGGTTGCCCAAGGCCCCCCTTTCGCCAACAGATAGTCTTACGCTATCATCTCATCGTGACCCCGGGCGCGGTCCGCAAGCTGCGCCGGCGGCTCGGCCTTTCACAGTCGAAGTTCGCCGCCCTCCTCGGCGTCCACAAGGTGACGGTGGCGAAGTGGGAAGTCGGGATGCTGGGCATGAGCGCGACGACGGACCGCCTGTTGCGCGTGCTGATGCAGCAGGGCGCGCAGGCCGTCGCGCCGCCAGCGAGACCGCGCCGCGGGTCAACAGTTCGTCTACGGAGGGGCTGAGATGAAGCCCAAGCGGTTGGTGGTCGTCCGCTTTCGGCAGGACCGCAACAAATGGGAAGTCGATCACGCCAACCCGCCTGGCGTCTGGCCGGCGCGCTCCCGGAAGCTGTTCGAGACGGAGGCGGAGGCGACGGAGTACGCCGCGAAGGTCGCCAAGCGGCTGGAGGCGGGCACGCCGGCCGCGCAAGATCCCAACATGACGCTGGCCGCCGCGTTCGAGCGCTACTTTCGTCTGAAGGTGCGTAAGCGATCGCTCGCCAAGGACCGGCGCCACGCCGAGCACCTGAAAGCGGCCTTCGGTCAGCACACGCGGCTCAAGGACCTGACGGCGGCCCGGATCTCCGCGTACCGCGAGCGCCGACTTGCGGCGACGTCACTGCGTCTCAAGGATGCCGAGGGCAACCCAATGCCGCTGTCGGCAGCCAGCATCAATCGGCCGCTCCAGCTTCTTCGCCATCTGCTACACCTGGCCCGGGACGAGTGGGGCGTGCTCGACGCTATCCCCAGGGTCAAGCTGGAGAAGGAGCCCGAGGGCCGGGTCAAATGGCTGGAGCCGGATGAAGAGGCGCGGCTGCTCGCCGCCTGCGCCGACTCTGGCAACTCGCACCTGCTTCCCATCGTTACCATCGCGCTGGAGACGGGCATGCGCTACGGCGAGATCCTTGGGATGACGTGGGAGCGCGTGGACATGAGCCGCGGTGTGATCCGCCTCGAACTGACAAAGTCGGGCCGGCGCCGCGAAGTTCCGATGCGTCAGGCGGTGTACGACGCGCTCGCCAGGCTACCCGGTGAGCGTCAGGGCCACATCTGGCCCGAGCAGAGCATCCGCACGGCGTGGGAGACGGCGGTCGAGCGGGCCAAGCTCGACGACTGGCACTTCCACGATTGCCGCCACCACTTCGCCTCATGGTTCATGATGCGCGGGGGCAACCTGCTGGCGCTCTCGAAGATCCTCGGCCACGCGAAGGTCAGCATGACTGAGAAGTACGCGCACCTCGCCCCTGATCATCTCCGTGCCGAAATCGCCAGGACCGAGCGGGCTGTGGAACCAGTTGTTGGAACCAAGGGGACAACAGGCGACGAGGACACAGCGCAAGTGCTAGACTTCCCACGTCACTCCCCGGTAGCTCAGTCGGTAGAGCGGGTGACTGTTAATCACTAGGTCGCAGGTTCGAGTCCTGCCCGGGGAGCCAACCTTTCTGGCGACGGACGCGCGGGGCCCTTCGCCGTGCATGCTTCGCCGCACGGCTCGGCCCCGGTCAGGCGGAGACCGGTTGTCGCCCC
>QHVD01000326.1 GCA_003222235.1 Gemmatimonadota bacterium
CGCTCCTCACGTCGGGAAGCTCGCCCGGAGCGGGGGGGTCGGGGACGGCAGCGGTGGTGGGCGGTCTGCTGGTCGGCGCCGTGGCCCTGGCGCTGGTCTACCTCGGGATCTACCGCTTCGGCCTCAAGGTGCCGCTCCGGCCGTTCTTCGGGATCAGCGGCGCCATGCTCTACTACATGGCGTTCGTGTTCGCGGGGAAGGGTGTCGCCGACCTCCAGGAAGCGGGCCTCGTGAAGACGAGCGTCATCGAATGGGCGCCCCGGATTCCCGTACTCGGCATTTACCCGACGCTTGAGTCGCTGGCGTTGCAGCTGCTCTTGATCGTGCTCCTCATCGTGGCGGTCGTGTGGCTGCAGCGGCACCGGTTCGCCGGCGTGGGGCAGGATCGCCGGCGACCGTCATTCCCCTGAGGCGGAAGCTACTCCCTTCGCCGTATGGAGCTTGAGCGGCGCGGGCAGCTCTGCCGCGTCCCGGTCCGGCTCGCGCAGGCGGCGCGTGATGTAGAGGCCCGCGAGCACGAGCAGCACGCTGGCCGCCTGCGCCACGGTAAACGGTCCGAGCAGCCGGTCGTCCTTGGCGCGCACGAACTCGACCAGGAACCGCTCGATGCCGGCGAGCACCAGGTAGACGCCGAGCCGCCACCCCATGCCGTGGTGGTGGTCCCGCAGCCGCCAGAGCCACCAGAAGGCGAGCATCATCAGCCCCGTCTCGTAGATCTGGGTGGGGTGGACCGCGACCACGTCCGCCGGGTTCACGTTGGGCGGGAACGTGACGTGGAGCCTCTGCAGGTTTTCGACGGTCGTGGGCGGCAGTCCCTCGGGGAACTTCATCGCCCACGGGAGCGAGGACGGGATTCCGTAATCGTCGTTCACGACGAAGCAGCCGACCCGCCCGAGCGCGTAGCCGAGCGCGAGCGGTGCGGCGGTGAGCTCCATCGTCCACCGCGTGGGCACGCGCTTGCGCCAGCCGTTCAGGAGCACCCCGATGACGCCTCCCAGGAACCCTCCGTACCAGACGAATCCGCCACGCCGGAACAACGTGTCCCACTCGCCCGTGAGCAGCACGTACCAGATCTTCGCTCCGACGATGCCGCCGATCACGGCGGCGAATACGATGTCGGCGGCGTAGTCCTCGCTCGCCTGGCGGCTTCGCAAGTCCGCCTGAATCGCCCACCCCGCCATCAGGAACGCCACCATCATCATCAGCCCGTACCCCGTGACCTCGAGCGGCCCCAGGTGGATGAAGAGGATGTCGACGCGGGGCAGCGGGATCAGGAATTTGAGAGGATAGACGCTCATGGCTATGGAGCCGGGGGACTGGGGGGAACGGGAACCTGCGGCGCCGCCGGCTCCAACCCCGGCAGCGGCAGATCGGCGCGGGCGTCGAGCGTCCAGTCGCTGCGCTCACCGCGCCCGAGGCGAAACCAGCCGGCGCGCGCGATCATTGCCGCGTTGTCCGCGTTGAGCCGCGGACTCGCGACCACCACTCGCGCCAGCCCGGTGAGGCGCGCCGCGGCGAGCGCAGCCAGGGTGCGGTTGCACGCGACCCCGCCGCCCAGCACGGCAGTGCGATACCCCGTCAGCCGGACCGCACGCTCGAGCTTCGCGACGAGCACGTCGAGCACCGCGTCTTGAAACGCGCGCGCCAGGTGCGGACGGTCGCGCTCGAGGTCCTCGCTCGCACGGGCGACGTGCAGCACGGCCGTCTTGAGCCCCGAGAACGAGAAATCGAACCCGTCGTCCCGCATCGGCCGCGGAAACGTGAACCGCGCCGGGTCGCCCTGCCGGGCCAGCCGCTCGATCGCGGGACCGCCGGGATAGCCCAGTCCGAGCAGCATGGCGATCTTGTCGAACGCTTCGCCGGCGGCGTCGTCTCGGGTCTGTCCGAGCAGACGATAGCGACCCCATGCCGGCACGTCGAGGAGCAGCGTGTGTCCGCCGGAGACGAGCAACGCGACGAGCGGCGGCGCGAGCTCGGAGTCCTCGACCGCGGGCGCGAAGAGGTGTCCTTCCATGTGGTGCACGCCGATGAGATCACGGTCGCGGGCATACGCCAGCGCCTTGGCGTACACGACGCCCACGAGCAGCGCGCCCACGAGCCCCGGCCCCTGGGTCACCGCGACCGCTTCCACGGCGCCCCACCCCACGCCCGCTTCCGCCAGCGCGCGGTCCACCACCGCGGGAAGCGCCGCCAGATGCGCGCGGCTCGCGAGCTCGGGCACAACGCCGCCGAACACCTTGTGGACGTCCTGGGACAGGATGACGAGGCTCGCGAGCTCCGGGCGGCCGGGCTCGCCCACGAGCACTGCCGCCGAGGTCTCGTCGCAAGAAGTCTCGATGCCGAGGACGACCTCAGCCACGGCCGACCCTGCGCTTGAGGATGACGGAGTCGGGCCTGGCGCGGGCGACGATCCCCGGCGGCGCGGTCACGGTGAGGCGCGCGTACCCGCCCGTGCCTGTCCCGACCAGATGCGCCACGACCCGCAGGCTGTCCCGCGTCAGCGTGTTCACCTTCGATTCGGGACCGCGCACCGAGACGGACACGCGCTCCTGGGCGAGCTGGAACCCCGCGAACCCCGACGCCGTGGCCGCGATCGGGACTGCGTCTATCGAGCGCTCGACGATGGCGGTGACCTCCCCCGCCACGCGGACTTCCTGCGGCGAGACGTGCACAACGCCCAGCAACGAGGTGTCGACCGGGACGGTCCGGAAGAAGGGCCCCGCCACGGCCGAGATCGACACCGGCACGGTCGAGACCGAGTCGACCCCGGCGAGGCTCTTCTCGGGTCCCACGAGACGCGCCACGCTCGGCACCAGGGAGAGCCCGCGCAGCACGTAGCCCGACTCCGCCTCGACGCGGACGAGCGGGACGATCTTCACGTCCTTGCTCGCGACCGAGTCGAGGAGCACGTCGATCTCCCGCGGCGTGATCTCGGCAACCTGCACCTCCGTGCCCTTGGGGAGCTCTACGTCGGAGGGCTGGAGGTGGACCCGCCACACCGAGGCGGAGAGGGTGTCGGGGATCGCCGCGCGGATGACGCGCGGGAATGAGCGCAGCTTCAAGATCTCGCTTCCCTTGCCGGCGATGACCACGGTCACGCCGGGCGGCTCTTGTCGCAAGGAGCGCCCGGGCGGAACGGTGACCGCGAGCTGGAGGGGGAAGCTCTGTGTGAGCGGCTGCTGGGCGGCCACCGCGATGTAGAGCATGATCGCGAAAAAGACGGCCGCGAGCTTGATCGGCCAGTTCCGCGCAACCAAGCCCCCCAGGCTAACGCGCATCGATGAGCTTCCGGATCAGGACCTCGTTGACCGGCCCGTCCCACTCCGCCGGGCCGATGACCTTCTTGACGATGACGCCGTCTCGCTCGATCACGAAGCTCTCCGGCACCCCCGTGGTCTGGTAGAGACGCCGGATGGCGCCGGCGCGGTCGTGCAGGACGTCGAAGCTGACCCCGAGGTCCCGCGCGAACTGCATCACCGTGGCGCTGTCGGCCTCGTCGACGCTCACCGCCACGACGGCAAAGTCGTTCCCGGCGAGCTTGCGATGCAGCCGCTCCATGGACGGCATCTCGATGCGGCACGGCTGGCACCAGGTGGCCCAGATGTTGACCAGGACGACCTTGCCGCGGTAGTCGGCAAGCGAGGCCGGGCGCCCCGTGCGCAGGTTGACCGCTCGGAACTCGGGGGCTCGGGACCCGACCGCCACGAGGTCGAGCTGCGGCCAGATCTTGACCACCAGCGCCACGCCGAACACGAGCCCCATCACCGTGCCGATCGCGATCGTCCAGGTCCGCGTCGGGGTCATACCGTCGCCAGGCACTGGCGCCGCAGCTCCCGCACCTCGCGAGCAGGGTCGGAGCTCGTGAAGATCGCGTTGCCGGCTACAAAGGTGTCGGCCCCGGCGGCGTGCGCGGCCACAATCGTCTGGGGCGTGATCCCGCCGTCCACTTCGAGCACGGCGCGGCTGCGGTGCGCCGAGAGCAGCTCGCGCGCGCGGCGGATCTTGCCGGTGGAGGACGGGAGGTAGCCCTGGCCGCCGAACCCGGGGTTCACCGTCATGATCAGCAGCAGGTCGAGATCGGCGATGACTTCTTCCGCGAGCGCGAGGGGCGAACCGGGATTGAGCGCCAGCCCCGCCAGCATCCCGCGGCCCCGAACCGATGCCAGCTGGCGCTGTACGTGCACCGTCGCCTCGGGGTGAAACGTAAACACCGACGCGCCGGCCGCGGCGAAGGCGTCGATGTGACGCTCCGGCTCGAGCACCATGAGGTGCGCATCGATCGGCTTATCGGTGAGCGTGCGCAGCGCCTCGACCATGTTCGCCCCGAACGTGAGGTTCGGGACGAAGCGACCGTCCATCACATCCACGTGCAGCCAATCGGCGCCGCCGGCGAGCACCTGGCCAACCTGTTCCGCCAGCCGTGTCAGGTCTGCGGAGAGCACGCTCGGCGCGATGCGAATCCGCTCGCTCATTGCGGGCTCCGAGCCACGACGATGTCCACCACCGTGCCCGGGGCGGCGAGGGTCCCCGCCGCAGGCCTCTGGGCCACGACCGTGCCCGGGCTCGCGTCCCCCGTGCGCCGCCGCGCCACGGTGCCGAGCTGCAGGCCCTCCACCTCGAGGCGCGTGCGCGCATCCGCCTGCGACAGCCCCAGCAGGCCCGGCACCGAAATCGTCGGCGCCCCGCGACTCACGACCACCGTGACCGGCGCCCCCGGAGACAGGACCGTCGACGCCGGGGGACGTGTGAGCATGGCGATCCCCCGCGGCGCGGCGGCTTGCACCGACTCTACCTGGCTCACCGTGAGCCCGGCTGCGGCGACGAGCCGCTGCGCCAGTTCGCCGTCCAGCCCGGCGACGTCCGGCACCGGAATCTTGGGCGGGCCGCTGCTGACCACCAGGGTCACCCGCATCCCGGCGGGGGCACTCGTCCCCGGCGGCGGGTCCTGCCAGACGACCGTCCCCTGTGGCGCCGTGGGGTGAGGCCCCGCCCCGCCGTCCAGTACCTGAAGCCCCACCTTGCGGACCTCTGCGGACGCTTCCTGAAGCGAGAGCCCCAGCACCCGGGGCACAACCTGGTGCCCGCGCAGGATCGGCACGGGAAAAACGATCAGATAGGCAGTGAGATAGCCCGCCAGCAGGGCGGCCAGGAGGGCGATTCCCCAGACTCGGACGCGGCGCGCCTCCCACCCGGGCAAGCGCCACTGCCACAGGGGCGGGAGGCGGCGGGGGACGCGCATCAGCGTGCCCGCACGAGACGAGCCGCATAGGCGCCATCCATCCCGTGCCGCTGAGGCAGGGATTGGAAGTCGCCCTCGGCCGTGAGCAGCGCGGCGGGCACTGCACCCGTCGCGGGCTCACGCCCGAGCCCGGCGTGGCGCGCCAGGAAGTCGTTCACGATTGCGCTGTTCTCCTCCGGCTCGAGCGAGCACGTGGCGTAGACGAGCACGCCGCCGGGCTTGACGAGCCGCGCAGCGGCCTCCATCAGACGCCGCTGCCGCTCCGCCGCCCGCGTGATCGCATGCTCCGAGACCCGCCAGCGGGCGTCGGGATGCCGCGCCATGGTTCCGGTTGCGGAGCATGGGGCGTCCACGAGCACCACGTCCAGGCTCGCCGCTGCGAGCGGCGCCGACAGAAGATCGGCGGCGACGACCCGAATCGCCACTCCGCACCGGCCGACCGTCTCCGTGAGCCGCCCGATCCGGTCGCGCCGCGCGTCGCCCGCCACGACACGGGCCCCCAGCCGTTCGAGCGTCACGGCCTTGCCGCCCGGCGCGGCGCATGCGTCGTAGACCTGGGCCCCCGGCGCCAGGCCCGCGTAGCGGCAAACGAGGGCGTGGGCGGCGTCCTGCACCACGAATCCCCCCTCAGCGAACCCCGGCAAATGCACGGGAAACGGCAAACGGGAAGCGTGGTCGCCGTGCGTGACCCGCAGCCCGGCGTCGTACGGGGCATCTTCTACACCGAAACCGGCCTCGCGGAGCGCCCGAGCGAGCACCTCCTTAGACCACCGGGCAGGCTGTATGGTGAGGGCCGGCCTGGTGTCGTTCCAGGATACGAGGCGCGCCGACTCGGCCGCCCCGAACGAGCGTCGCCACCGGGCGACGAGCCATCGAGGGTGCGTCCCCTCACTCGTTTCCCGTGTCCCGTTTCTCGTTTCCCGTATCAAACGTCGGAGCGCCTGGTTCACGTAGCGGGCCGCGTCCTCGCCGATCGCCTCGCGCGCGAGATCCACGCTGGTGGACACCGCGGCGTAGGCCGGCACGCGCGCCTGGGCACGCAACTGGTATGCGCCGAGCCGGAGGATGTCGTGGAGGCGGGAGTCCGCCCTCGCCAGCTCGAGCTTCCGGTCGAGTGCCGCCTGGCGGCGGAGCACCCCGGCGGCGAGCTCGTAGGCGAGTCGCCGATCCCGCTCGTCGAGCGATCCGAGATGCCGGTCGCGTGCCGCCGCGAAGGTTGCGCCGGATCGGACCGCGTGGAGGATCTGCAGCGCCGCGCGCCGGGCGGCGGTGGCGTCCCTAATCCAGCATCCCCTCGAGCGGCGAGGACGGCACGGCGACCTCCCTCTTCGGCATGCGACCGGCGAGATAGGCGCCCCGTCCCGCTTCCACCGCCAGGCGCATCGCCTGCGCCATTGCGACGGGATCGCGCGCCGCGGCGAGGGCGGTGTTCATCAGGATGCCGTCCACGCCCTGCTCCATTGTGACGCAGGCGTCCGACGCAGTCCCTACGCCCGCATCCACGATCACGGGGACTCTCAGGCGGCGCTTGATCAGCCGCACGTGGTAGGGGTTGAGTAGGCCTAGCCCGCTTCCGATGGGCGAGGCGAGCGGCATCACGGCCGCGCAACCGGCGTCTTCGAGGCGCAAGGCGGTGATGAGATCCTCGTTGGTGTACGCGAGAACCTGAAAGCCTTCCTTCACGAGGGCCTCCGCCGCCTCGAGCAGCCCCTGCACGTCGGGGAGCAGCGTCTCCTGGTCGCCGATCACCTCGAGCTTGACGAATTCGTTGAACCCGGCCTCGCGGGCGAGCCGCGCATAACGGACCGCGTCCTCGGGCGTAGAGCATCCCGCCGTGTTCGCGAGCAGGAAGTAGCGCTTGGGGTCGAGGTGGTAGAGGATCCCCTCCGCTTTGGTGCGGTCGAGATCCACGCGCCGCACGGCTACCGTGACGATCTCGGCGCCGGACGCCTCGATCGCCCGCCGCATGGTGTCGTTGTCGCGGTATTTCCCCGTGCCCACCATGAGGCGCGAATGGAACGTGCGCCCCCCAATGGCGAGCGGGGCGTTTCGGACGAGCTCGACAGCCGTGGTCATGCGCTCACCCCCCTCCCACGAAATGCACCAGCTCGACTGCGTCGCCAGCGGCGACCTTCACACGGCCGAGCGCCGGACGACGCACGATCGCGCGGTTGTGCTCCACCACCACGGCGCGTGGGTCCAGCTCCAGCGATTGCAGCAGCTCGAGCAGGGAGGCGTCCCGCGGCACCGCCCGTTGCTTGCCGTTCACCGTGATATCGATCGTCTCATCCTTCATGGCTTCCGTAACCCCTCCAGGATCCTCCGGGCCGCCGCCGCCGGATCGGCCGAGTCCCATAACGCCCGAATCGCCGCGACACCGTGGGCCCCGGCGGTCGTGAGCTCGGGAATCCGCTCGGCGGTCACCCCGCCGACCGCGATCACCGGGAGCCCGAGTAGCACGATCTCGGCGAGGCGCTCGACGCCCAGCGGAGGCGCGTCCGGGTGCGTCGCCGTGGCGAAGACCGGCCCTACTAAAAGATAGTCGGGCCGTTGCGCGCATGCGGCCCGCGCCTGCGCCAAGTCGTGGACCGACACGCCGATCAGCCAGGCGGGGTTGAGGCGGCGGGCGTCCCCGGGGCCGAGGCTGTCGCGCCGCAATTGCACTCCGTAAGCGCCGGCCGCGAGCGCAATATCGAGGCGATCGTTGACGAAGGACGGGCGGACGGGCGGACAGGCGGACGGCTAATTCGTAGTGTTCGAGGCCCGAGAGTGAGCGCCCGCGCGCGTGGAACGCGAGCTTGTCGCCGCCTGCCGCTCCAAGCTGGCGCGCCACCGCGCCGAGGTCGGCGCGGCGCGCGATACGCTCGTCGGTGATCGCGTGCAGCCGCGGCAGCGGCGGCTTCACGTGAAGCGCTGGTCCGCCTGCACGCCGCGCCCGTGAATCCACTGGGCGGCTGTCATCGGCGCTTTGCCGGCCGGCTGCACCTCGTCGATCGTGACGGCGCCCCCTCCCGCCGCGATCAGCAGCCCGCCGTCGGCCGTCAGGACCTGTCCCGGCGCACCACGGCCCTCGGCGACCCGCGCCCCGAAGAGCTTCACCTCTCGCCCGTCCAGCTCCGTCCAGGCGCCCGGCTTTGGGTCGAGGCCACGGATCAGGCGGGCGATTCGCTCGGCGGGCTCTCCCCAGGGGATCCGCGCGATCTCGCGCGTCAGTTTCGGAGCGTACGTCGCGTGAGCGCCGTCCTGCGGCCGCGCCTCGAGCCCCTCCTGCTCGAGCATCGCGAGGGCTTCCACCAAGGCCTGGGCGCCCATCTCGGCAAGGTGCTCGGCGAGCTCGCCCGCGGTGACGTCGTCCGGGATGTGGTGCGGGATCTGATGCAGGATGGGACCGGTGTCCATCCCGGCGTCCATCCGCATGATGGTGACGCCGGTCTTTTCGAGCCCGTTGATGATCGCCCACTCGATCGGCGCCGCGCCGCGCAGCTCCGGAAGGAGCGACGGGTGGACGTTGATCATGCCGTGCTTCGGGATCGCAAGGAGCGACGGGCGCAAGATGTGTCCGTACGCCACCACGACGCCGACGTCGGGCGCGAGCGCCCGCAGCTGCTCGACGAACCCGGGCTCTGTGGACCGCTCCGGCTGCAGGACCGGGATGTCCTCCGACTCGGCAGCCGCTTTCACGGGCGGCGGCACCAGCGCCGAGCGGGAGCGCCCCCGGGGCCGGTCGGGCGGAGTGACGGCGGCCACCACGTCGAACCCCTCGCCGAGGAGGGCTTCGAGCGACGGCACGGCGAATTCGGGGGTACCGAAAAAGACGACGCGCACCTACAGCTCGCCCGCCGGCTCCGGCGTCACCTCCTTGAGATGGCCGGATTTCCCCTCGCGCGACTTCTTCCACTTGGCGAGCAGCAGGCTACGCTTCACTGCGCTCAGGTGGTCGAGGAACAGCACGCCGTCCAGGTGGTCAATCTCGTGCTGGACGGCGCGTCCCTTGAGGGCGGAGAGCTCGGCCCGATACGGCTTGCCGTCCCGGTCGAGGGCCTCGAGGGTCACCGTCGATGGGCGCTCCACCTCGCCGAAGATGTCGGGGATCGAGAGGCAGC
>QHVD01000545.1:0-2115 GCA_003222235.1 Gemmatimonadota bacterium
AATTCCGCTTTTGGTCGTCGCACAGGAAGTGGCCTTTCGTCGTTGGTAGATTTGGTTGCGTGGTGGCACCGCTTCTACCACAGCGAGGGGCCCTTTCTGCTTCTGCAGGCTCGCTCAGGTCGACGTTTTCGTCACATCAAGGTTAGCCGCCTGAGGGAGGCGAGCTATGGGGTGGACTTGGGTGGTGTTGGCAACAAACGGCAACAAACCACCCGGTGCCAACCCCGCCCTCGCCGCCGAAGTCGATCTCGACCACATTCAGTCGAGTGCGAACGGTGTCAGAACGCCGGCTCGCTTCGCGCCGAGCCTCACCGGGCGCGGCATGCCCTTCCTTGGCACCGTAACCTCAACCCACAGCTCCTCACCGGCCGGTAGCCGCGACGGGTCGGGCACATGCTCGGGAATAAAGAAGGCGACGGCATCGGCCAGGATGACGGTCACCGCATCCCCGCCCGAGTTGGGACGCACCCGGACGCCGGTCTCGCCCGCGGACGAGACGGCGATGAGCTCGCCGTCCTCTACCATGAGCGCCACCGCCCCCCCCGTGCGCGTGACGCCGTGTGCCTTCGCCTGGAGTGCGAGGCGGACGTAACGCCCGCGGATCGGCAGAAGCGGATCAAACGGGGCGGCCTTCACCCACACGCGGGGCAGCGTGTGCCGATCGATCAGCAGCTTGACGCCGAGGCTCGACACGAGGGCGATCTGGATGGCCGCCAAGACGAGGCCGCGTCGAGGCCTGTTCATGTGCTGACCGCGACCGTGCGGGCCACCAGCCGCCGCCGCACCCGCTCGAGCGCCCAGCCCCCGGCGAGGAAGAGCAGGCCAAGCCCGACGAGGCTCGCCGACCGTCCAAGCTTGTCCATCACGTTCGAGAAGTAGAAGAAGAGGACGGTGATCGCGAAGCCGGCGACGCCGAGGTTGACGCGCTCACGACGCACCTCCCGCACGCCCCACGCAACCAACCCGATCGCGCCCAGTGCGCACCAAGCGTAGACGATCGGGTCCTTGTGGTGACGGCTGAGGGTGCTGAGCACGAGCACCCAGGGAACGGCAACGGCGTTCATCCACGCCGCTGCGCCGCGGAACCAGAGCGCGACGCCGAGCGGAAGCCCGATGGCGACCAGCCACCCCACCGCCCGCAGGCCCGGCGTTGCGGCGGCGCCGTCCCCCCACGCACCGAGCAGGACGGCGCCGAACGCGCAGGGTAACAGCGCGAGTCCGCCGAGCCAGCCGAGCGCCGTCCGCGCCGCGGTGTCACGGTCCCGCGCGCGAGCGGTCAGGTAGCTGAGCGCGAGCAGGAGGAGCCCATCGGTGACGACCCAGGCGTTGTGCTCTAGCCGCCCAAAACCCGTAGCGTCGATCCACTCTGCGGCGAGCCAAGCCGGCAGCAGGACAGCGACGAGAGCCAACTGGGACGAGTCACGCAGCAGGAGCCGCCCCGCGACCGCCCCCAGCGTCCAGAGCATGAGTCCCCTCGGCCAGTGCTCCGCGAGATTGAAGATCTGGGCGACGAGCGCGATGCCGGCTCCCAGGGCAACCGTGCCAACGGCGTGCAACGCCACGGCGAGCCCGTGAAAGCGCGCCGCACTCGCCCCCCCCGCGATATGGAACAGGGCCACCATCGTCAGCACGACTAGGAAGCGCGCGGCGGGTGACAAACGCTCCCAGTGCGCCGAGACGAAGAGGAGCACGCCGGCACCGAGTAGCAGGGCACCGAGGGCAAGCGCGAGCCGCACCGGCCACCGCAGCCCCCGCGAGCGCCCATGCTCGGCTTCGTAGCCCCGAATGCGCTCGGCCGTCGGCAGGTCGATCAGGCCCGCCTCCACCCACTGCCCGAGTGCCCGCTCCCAGCCCCCCTGCACCCCATGCATTTTGGCAATATTCGGGTCCCGGGACAACGATCGTGCGATCTGCGCCCGGTATTCCGATGGCAGCGATTGTCCTGGCACTTCGGAGCGGGCACGCCGGTCGTGGTCGAGCGCCTCCGGCCGATCCGGTGGGCACGGCTCCCTGCGGATCAATCGGCCCAGCGCAGGCGAGGACCGCCTGCGGGTTACGGCTCACGACGACCCGAACTCGTCAGGCTCTCGGAGCGCCGCTGCGGGCGAACACGAC
>QHVD01000545.1:2120-2588 GCA_003222235.1 Gemmatimonadota bacterium
GCGATGCACCGTTCAGCCGGCACCGCGCAGAAGAAGCCAACCTCATCCCCGTACCGAAGCGGCACCTCGTGGAGGGCGTGCTCCCATAAGTGCCCGGTGCCCCACTTCGACTGGACCCGCCCACCCATCCAGATGCCGGAGTGCCGGACGGTGACGCCGTTGAAGTAGATGACGAACTCCCCATTGGCAGGCCCATCAGTCTCGACAAGAACGTGAGCGAGGAGCCACTCGACGTAGGCGGCGTTCGGGAACACCGTCCGCGTGACGTGGCGGAGCACGTCCTCGGAATCGCGGAGGCCGAACGTATAAGTGTGGCAGTTGAAGGCCCAAGTTTCCCGCCGCTCTCTGTCGGCAGCGAGTAGGAGCCGAATCGAGTGAGGGTGTTCGTCCGCAAGCCCCGCAACCAGCCGTAGCTGGGCGGCGTCCGGCACGCCCTCAGTGACATTATCCAGCCGGCGCCGGAGCGCC
>QHVD01000545.1:2681-3813 GCA_003222235.1 Gemmatimonadota bacterium
GGAGCAACCCGCCGAGAGTCTCGGGCTGCAAGGCCTTCAGGTGAAAAGCCAGGAGATGATCGCGCAGGGCGCACTCCTCCTCGTCCCCGAGCAGATCGGGCTCCAGCACCTCAGCGCGGCCCTGTGGGCGCGTCACCCAGAACGACACGGGGCGGCGAGCACATTGATGGCTCCCACGATGGCAACTCGCCGTCGCGCCTGCCCGAGTCCCCCACCCCGCCACTCTGCGGTCCTTCCGGCGTTCGGGCGTTCTTAACTCCACGAGGCCCGATTCGCGAAAGTCGCTGCACCATGAACGCCTCTGAACTCTCCGACCTCGACCGGCAGCGCGTGGAGGCCGGCAAGCTCTATCTTGAAGTCTTCCGTACACATGCGCTCAGCCTCGGCTTGTATGTCCTCCCGGCTGGTGGCGTCGATGCGCAGCAGCCGCACAAGGAGGAAGAGGTTTACTACGTCGTCAGCGGCAGAGCCATGCTTCGGGTTGACGACGAGGACCGTGCGGTGCAGCCGGGCAGCGTCATATTCGCGCCACCAGGGATGCCTCATCGGTTCATTCCATCACGGAGGAGTTGCGGATTCTGGTCTTCTTCGCCCCGGCCGAGGGAACAGCGAAGTAACCGGCACGAGGCTCAGTGAGAGGCCGCGATGCTCTACATGATCATCGAGCACTTTCGAGACGGCGATCCGGTTCCGGTGTACCAGCGCTTCCGCGATCACGGTCGGCTCGCGCCTGAGGGTCTTCGCTACGTGGCGAGTTGGGTCACGGAGGACTTCCGGCGCTGCTTCCAGATCATGGAGTGCGAGGACCGAGCGCTCCTAACGCAGTGGACGGCCCGCTGGGCGGACCTGATCGAGTTCGAGGTCATTCCCGTCGTCACGTCGCCGGAGGCGGCGGCGACACTCGCGCCCCCAGCTGTGATCGGGCTGTCCACGTCATAGTTCCCGTGGTACTGGAAGTCTATGGCGTGGCGGCTGCTCGCCGTCCTGTTGCTCCTAACCGGGACCGCCTGGTCGGCGCCCATCGTGATCAAGTGCTACGACGGCTCGTCCTCAGCCATCGTACGGTGGCCGAATCGAAGCGGCGTGCGCCTCCGCATCTGTGACCTCGACCACCACCTCGACGGGCGGTGTC
>QHVD01000546.1 GCA_003222235.1 Gemmatimonadota bacterium
GCGTGAAGCCCATGATCTTCTCGATCTTGATCCCCGAGTCGTTCAGAATGCCCGCCAGCTCCTGCAGGAACGTGTCCTGGTTCTGGTCGGGCAGGAGGCGGCAATCGAGCTGCGCATGTGCCTCCGCCGGAATCACGTTGATCTTGTTGCTGCCCTCCAGCATGGTGATCGAGCAGGTGTTGCGTATGAGCGCGGCGAATGAGGGATCCTGGAGCTGGAGCGCCAGCACTCTGTCCGGATCCCTGACGGTCGTCGCCATGTCCGCGAACGCCGCTTTCCACTCCGGCGCCGCGTTGCTCGCGAGTGCCTTGAAGTACGCGTCCACCGCGGGCACGACGCGCGGCGCGAACTGATAGGTTTGCAGTCGGTACAGGGCGCGAATGAGGTGATTGACCGCCGAGGCCACGTGCGGCGTGGAGCCGTGCCCCGGGGTCCCCGTGGCGGTGAGCTTGAGCCACAGCGGGACCTTTTGGGTCACCTCGATACCGAACTGCTGCCTCCCGCCTTCGACGCTTCCGCCGCCCCCTTCGTTGATGAGGAGCCCCGCACCGGCGAACGCCTCAGGGTGGTTCTTGACCACCCACCCCGCGCCGAAAAAGCCGCCCGCCTCCTCGTCCGCGGTGGCCATGAAGATCACGTCGCGGGTGAGCGGCGTCTTGTCGCGATGCAGCGTCAGGAACGCCTCGAGCTCGACGATCCCGAGCGTCTTGGTGTCCAGTGCTCCGCGGCCCCAGATCTCATTGTCTTTCACGGTGGCCGAGAACGGGTCCACGTCCCAGTGGCTCGGATCGGCGGGAACGACATCCATGTGATGCAGCAGTACGAGCGCCGGGTTGGAGCCGCCCTTGAGACGCGCCCAGATGTTGCCGCGCCCAGGGGCGGACGACGCCGTGTCGAACGCAATGCCCTCTTGCGCGAAGATCCGCGCGAAGAACTGCATCGTGCGGTTCTCATTCCCCGGTGGGTTGGTGGTGTTGATCTGGAGGTACTCGCGCACCCGTTGGACGGCTTCGTCCTGCAGCCTGGCGAGCTCCGGCGATTGTTGGGCCAGGAGACGGGGAATCCCGAATCCCGGCGCCATGGTCATGACGACGAACGCAACAGTCAGGCGACGCATGGCTTCCTTTCGAGGGGGAGAGGACGTCGAAATGCATCCTACCGACGCGACCGACTTGCCGCCATCTTCACCGCGTGAACCGACGTGCCGGGCTCGCGGCTCCGCGTTCATCCGCGTTAAGGCAGCTCCTCTTGGTGCTCGTCTTTCCTCTCAGCGTGGCCGCCGCGCAGAGAGGCGCGCCCGAGCTTCGCCTGTCGGCGCCGGTCCGCGTCGTGCGCGATCGGTGGGGCGTGCCGCACATCTACGCGAAGACGCAACACGACCTCTTCTTCGCCCAGGGGTTCGTCGCCGCGCAGGACCGACTATTTCAGATGGATCTGTGGCGGAGAATCGGCGAAGGGCGGCTCGCAGAGGTCCTCGGCCCGTCGTACGTCCCCAGGGATCGATTCGCCCGGCTGCTCACATACCGCGGCGACATGGACGCGGAGTGGGCGAGCTACGCACCCGACACCCGCCCGATCGCCACGGCATTCGTCGCCGGAATCAATGCGTACATCGCGCTCGTGCACGACCGGCCACCGGTCGAGTTCACGCTGCTCGGCTACGCGCCCGAGCCCTGGACGCCGCAGGTGCCGCTCCAGCGCATGGCGGCGCTCGCGAT
>QHVD01000327.1 GCA_003222235.1 Gemmatimonadota bacterium
CATCGACGCGGACCCGAAGGTCCCGGGCGCGGAGATCTACCACCTGGGCGATCTGGTCGCGGGCGCGCGCCTCGTCGCCATCACGGACTCGAGCGTCACGCTCGCCAAACCCTCGGGGCCGCTCGTGCTCCGCCTGCCGCCCGCCCGGCGAAGGCTGCCATGAAGCTCCCCCCCCCCACTCTGGGGCTGCTCCTGTGCCCCGCGCTGCTCGTGGCACCCCTGCTCGCGGCGGGGGGCGCGGCGCAGCAGCCGCCCACCATCCGCATCAACTACGTGAACGCGGATCTGGGCGATGTGATTCGCTCGCTCGCCGTCGTGCTCGGCGTGAACGTGGTGCTCACCGACGTGCCCAACCGGCGCATCACGTTCCAGACGCCCGAGCCGGTGCCCGCCCCGCAGGTGGGAGCGGTGCTCGAGGCCATCCTCGAGAGCCAGGGCCTGATCCTGGTGCAGACCGGCCCCGTGGCGCAGGTGTTGCCGGAGGAGAAGCGCCCGACCACCGGTCCCGTGCGGGTCGGCAAGGAGCTCTCCACACCGCCGCCGCTCGGACTCGTGACGCAGATCGTCCCGCTCGAGTACATGCGTGCCGACGAAGCCGTGGCGCTCCTGAAGGAGGTGGCGAGCAAGGCGGCACGCATCGAGGTCGTGCCGCGCTCCAATGCGGTGCTCGTCACGGACCGCGGTGTGAGCGTCGCGCGCTATCTCGACCTGCTGCGCCAGCTCGACGTAAAGACCGGCGGCGAGTCCGGCCTGCGCACCTACGTGTATCCGCTCAAGCATGCCAGCGCCGCGGAGCTCGCGACCACACTCGGGCAGGTGTTCGGCGCCACCGTGTCTGCGGCCCCGGAGCGGCAGCGCGTGCAGGCGCTCGAGGGACGCAGCCTGTCGAGCGAGCTGGCGGGGTTCCGCCGCCGCGAGCTCGAGTCCCTGCAGCAGCGGATGCAAGGCGCCGCGGTCCCGCCTCCCGCGGCGGCGCCGGCCGCTGCGCCGGAGAGCGGCCAGGCCACGGTCTCGGCCGGCGGCCTCGTCGGCGGAACGACCATCGTCCCGGACCAAGCGACGAACTCGCTCGTGATCCGAACCGCGCCGCCCAACTTCTCGGTGCTCCAGGAAACGATCGAGCAGCTCGATGTCCGGCCGCCCCAGGTGCTGCTCGAGGTCCTCATCGCGGAAGTCACGTTGGACCGCGCTCACGCGTACGGCATCAACTGGCAACTGTTCACGCAAAAGGTCGTCTCGGGGGACTCGACGCGCGGGATCACCGTCGGCGTCGGACCACCGCAGTTCGGCGACAGCGTGCTCGCCGGCCTCCAGGGACTCGGCGTCCGGGTGATCAGCCTCGCGAGCATGGACGTGCGGGCGATCCTCCAGGCGCTCGCGTCGCGCACCAGCGTGCGCGTGCTCTCGACGCCGCGCGTCCTCGCCCTGAACAACGAGCAGGCCCGGATTCTGGTCGGCAGCGAGGTGCCGTTCACCTCGGCGACGCTCACCAGCTTGAACGCGGTCGTGAATCAGGTGGTCCAGTTCCGGAACGTCGGCACCCAGCTCACGGTGATCCCCACGGTGAACCACGACGGCTACGTGACCTTCCGCCTCCTGCAGGAAGTGAGCGCCCTCTCGGCGCAGACGATCGCAGCGGCGCAGAACGCGCCCGTGATCACCACGCGCGAGGCTGAAACGAGCGCCATCGTCAAGACCGGGCACACCGTGGTGATCGGCGGGCTCATCGGCGAGACACAGCAGGCCATCGAGAGCGGCGTTCCGATCCTCAAGGACGTCCCGGTGTTGGGCAGCCTCTTCAGGACGCGCAGCCTCGCCCGCGAGCGCACGGAGATCGCGATCTTCCTCACGCCCTATGTCGTGTTCACGGATGAGCAGGCGGACTCGTTGCTCCAACAGGAGCGCGAGAAGCTGCGCAACTCGAAGCAGCCGATCGACAGCGCGCTTCCTCCTCCCCCTCCCTCCAATCCGCCCGAGCGGCCGTGAAGCCCATGAGCTGGCAGTTCTCCGCCGCGCCGCCCCCCGTGCCCCTCGAGCCCGTCCCCGCGCCTGAGCCGCCGGCCGCCCTTAGCGCCGCTGACCTTCGCGCCGCGGCCGCCGGCATGCTGGCGCAACGAGTCTCCCCCAAGTACCTCGAGGAGCAGCTCGTCGCGGCCGGTGCGCCGCTCGATCCGACAGTGATCGACGAGCTGTGCTGGACCTACGAGCGCCCGGTGCGGCTGATCGACGCCCCGGCGGCCGAGATCCATGCAGCCATTCTCTCGGCGCAGGCCGAGGCGGCGTCCGACGTCAAGGCGACCGACCTCCGGGGCGGCGACCTCGTGGTGCTCGCCGAAGAGGAGGAGACGATCGACGACCTGCGGGCCCTCGCGAGCCAGGCGCCCGTGATCAAGCTCGTCAACCTGCTGATCCTCGAGGCGCTCCGGGCCCGGGCGAGCGACATCCACCTCGAGGCGGCCGCCGACGGGCTGCACGTGCGCTATCGCATCGACGGCGTGCTGCAGGAGATCTCCCATCCCCCGCGCCAGTACCACGCCGCCGTGATCAGCCGTGTCAAGATCATGGCGGGGCTGAACATCGCCGAGCGGCGCCTGGCGCAAGACGGGCGCATCCGGCTGCGGCTCTCGGACCGCGAGCTCGACCTGCGGGTCTCGATCACCCCGACGCTGCACGGGGAGGGCGTGGTGCTCCGCATCCTCGATCGCGGCGCCGGCGTGCGCGACCTCGGCGAGCTCGGGATGCCCGGTCCGGTGCTCGACGAGCTCGACCACCTGATCCGCCAGCCGCACGGCGTCATCCTCGTCACCGGCCCGACGGGCTCGGGGAAGACCACCACGCTGTACGGCGCGCTCGACCGCCTGAACCGGCCCGACGTGAAGATCGTGACCGTGGAGGACCCCGTCGAATACCAGGTGGACGGGGTCACGCAGATCCCCGTGAACGCGAAGATCGGCCTCACGTTCGCCGCCGCGCTGCGGTCCATCCTGAGGCACGACCCCGACATCATCATGATCGGTGAGATGCGCGACCGGGAGACGGCGGAGATCGCGATCCAGGCGGCCCTGACCGGCCACCTGGTGTTCTCGACCCTCCACACGAACGATGCGCCGGCCGGCGTCACGCGCATGGTGGACATGGGCATCGAGCCGTACCTGGTCGCGGCCACCGTGCTCGGGATCCTGGCCCAGCGGCTGGTGCGAACCGTGTGCGAGGCGTGCGCCGAAGACGTCCGGCCGCCCGCGGACGTCGTCGCGCAGGTCGCCGCCGGGCAGCCGGACATCCCCAAGCCCCGGTTCCGCCGGGGCCGGGGCGTGGGCTGCGACGCCTGCGCCGGGACCGGCTACCGCGGGCGCACGGGGCTGTACGAGCTGATGCGCGTGAGCGAGGAGCTGCGTGAGCGAATCGTGCAGCACGCGCCGCTGGCCGAGATCCGGGCGCTCGCCCAGGCTCAGGGGATGGCGCCACTCCGCGCCGCCGGCTGGGCGAAGGCCTGCGCGGGGATCTCCACGCTGGAGGAGGTGCTGCGCGTGACGCGCGACGAAGCGCTCGGATGAGCGTTCGCTTCCGGTACCGGGCGGCGACCCCGGACGGGCACGTCGTCGAAGGCGTGGTCCAGGCGCCTTCTCGGCAGACCGTCCTGGCGGAGCTGCGCCGGCAGCATCTCTACCCGGTCACCGTTGATGAAGCGGCCAGCCGCAGCGTGGCCCGAGCGGGGCGGCGGCTCGGCCGGCGCGCCGCCGTGGCGCTGTGGACCCGCAATGCCGCCACGCTGCTCGGCGCCGGCGTGCCCCTCGACCGGGCGCTCGCGTTCACGCTCCAGCACGCCACGCACGACGGGCTCGCCGAGGCGGTGCGCCAGGTGCGCCGGGCCGTGCAAGGGGGCGCCACCCTCGCCGACGCGCTCGCGCTCGAGCCGCGCTACTTCGACCCCTTGTTCGTCGCCATGGTCGCCGCCGGCGAGTCCGGCGGCGCACTCGAGGTCGTGTTCGAGCGACTGTCGGAACAGCTGGAGGAGGGCGCGGAGCTGCGCTCCCAGGTGCGCTCGGCGCTGCTCTACCCCGCGCTCATGGCCGTGGTGGCGTGCGTCGGCGTGGGCGTGCTGCTCGGCTTCGTGATCCCCCGGTTCGCGGGCATCCTCGCCGACGTGGGCGGCACCCTGCCGCTCAGCACGCGCCTGCTGGTCGGGGCGAGCGGGCTGTTGACGAAGGGATGGTGGGTATGGCTGCTGCTCGGGGCGGCGGCGGTGTACGCGGTTCCCGCCGCGCTCGCCCGCCCGGAGACGCGCCGGCGCTGGCACGCGGCGCGGCTCGCCTGGCCCTGGGTGGGCGACACCGAGCTCAAGTATGCGACGGCTCGGCTCACGCGCACGTTGGGCTTGTTGTTGAAGAGCGGCGTGCCGGCCCTCCCGGCTCTCAAGATCGCGCGCGCCTCCGCCACGAACCTCGCGGTCCGGGAGGGCGTGGACCGGGCCGCGGCGGCTCTGGCCGAGGGAAGCGCGCTCGCCCCCGCGCTCGCGGGCACCCTGCCGCCGCTCGCCCTCCAGATGATCGCCGTCGGCGAAGAGAGCGGCCGTCTGGACGAGCTCTGCCTCCGCGTCGCCGACACCTACGACGCCGAGGTGCGGCGGGCGCTGCGAACCGGGGTCACCCTCCTCGAGCCGGCGCTGATCCTGCTCTTCGGCGCGCTCGTCGGCTTCGTCGCGCTCGCGATGCTACAGGCGATCTACGGGATCAATCTCAAGGCTTTCTGAGGGCCCAACAAGTCCCTGGTTCACCGCAGAGCGCGCAGAGATCGCAGAGGTAATTCTGTAACCTCATTCACCCAGGTCTCCGCGCGCTCCGCGATCTCCGCGGTGAATGCCCTTACAGGTCAGCGGTCGCGCTCCTCCCACCCCTCGAGCACCAGCCGCGGGCCGACCACCGCATACACCGCCTGGATCTCGTGGGTCAGAGGATGGCCTTGCTGCCAGCCCCGGCTGACCAGCATCAGGCGGGTCGGCATGATGGAAACGGGTGCGCCGAACGTCACCGCCGTGAAGACCTCCCCCGCTGCGCGCCGCTGCACGATGTTTCGTGCTGCCGCGCTCCCTACTGCCGGCAGTGCGGTGAGCACCGGCTCGGGCGCCGAGTTGACGTTCACGGTCCCGTCGCTCCACACCGTCACATAGGGCGCGACCGCGAGGGCGAGGGAGTCGTCGACGCCGGGAACCCGGGTGAGCTCCCCGAGGCGCTCCAGAGGTTCCCGTCTCAAGGCAGCGACCACGGCCTCCGCGCGGCTTCCCGGGATGAACTGCGTGAAGAGACCGCGCAGCGTCTTGTCGTCGGCGCGATTCAGGTCGATGCGCGCGTTGAGGTCCACGACCGCGACGCCGAACCGCGCGCCGCCGAGCTCGATGTCCTTGAGCGACGCGCTGAGGGCGTCGAGACGCCGGAACATGGCGACCCGCTGGACCGGCACGCGGGCCGAGTCGAGCAGGGCCTCGATGCGGGTCGTCGCCCTTAGGATGCCGCTCTCCGCAGCATAACGGCCGACGGTGCGCGCCCTGAAACTCGAGAGGATCAGCGCTTCCGACCGTGCCCGCGAGGCCACCTCGGCCGCGGCCGCCCCGAGGAGCACGAGCAGCCAGAGCACGAAAATGAGCGCGACGCCGCGCTGATCCCGGCGGCTCACCAGTCCTCGCCTGGGGACGCGGAGTCGGCGCGTGCGAGCGGCCGGGGCCTGGCGAGACGGTACAAGTCGAAGCGGCCGCCCTCAGGGAGGGACACCGTCACGGTCACGAGCACGAGGTCACTCCCCGGCTGCCAGAGGCGACGCGTGAACTGACGCCGGAATCCTCCGGGGAGCGACTCGGCCGGAGCGCGCCCGAAGCTCACACTGCCGAGCTTCGCCCGCTCCATCCCGTCCTCCGCGTACACGACGGCGTCCGACCATTCCCGTGAGCTGGCGACGAGCCGGTGGCTCTGGTGAAGCAGCTGCAAGTAGCCGAGCCCCACGAGGGTGAGGACCACCAGGGCCACCAGCACCTCGAGCAACGTGAGCCCGCGCTCTCCCGTCATGTCACGACCCGCTAAGGGAACGAGTCCTCCGGTGAGGACAAGGCATGGGGGCCGCCCGGAGACAGCACGACTTGAAGCGGCGGCCCGAGCGGCTCCGAATCGTGCCACAGGCCGATCGCAACGGCGCGCGGCATGACCGTCGTCGCGGGCCACTCTGCCATCCACTGAGATGCTCCCGGCGCGAGCACCTGCACCTCCCATCGCGTGACGCCGGGCACTCGGAACGCCACCTGCGCCGGAGCGGCGGGCGCGTGGCCGATGGGCGCCGCCGAGAGGTCGAGCCCGCCCGACCTCGGTTGGAGTGTCACCAGCCAATCGTAGTCCGGATCGAGCGGCGGGGCGCCGCCGGCCGCCACGAACGACAACCTGCCATCCTTGAGAGTGAATCCGGCGTCCCCCTGCCGTTGCGGCGTCCGCGCGTTGCGCAGCGCGTCTTGGAGCAGCGCCCGCACGGCGCGCGCGCCCTGCAGCGTGCGGAGATTCGCACCCAGCCGAGCGCGCGCGTCGAAGCTCACCTGCGCCGCCGCGTAGGCCAATAGCACGACCAGGCTCGTGAGCACGATCGCGACCATGACCTCGAGCAGCGTGAATCCAGATCTCCGGTGTTCAATGCCCCTTTCCACCGTGTCCCTTGTCCTTACCGCCATGGTCATCGTCATCCTTACCGTGGTGCTTACCGTCATGCTTATGGGCTTGCTGAGGGGCCAAGGCGTCGCTGACCCAATCCTCGATGACGCTCGCGACGGCGAGGTTGTTCGCACCCAACATCATCATGTGGGTGGTGCCGTCGAAAGCCGAAGCGTCCAAGCTGTCCAGCTGGATGTACTCCGCCTTGGCGCTGCCCATGCCAGCCGCCCGCCGACCATTGATCGATACAGCCCAGCCCGGATTCGTTGCCGCCTCACCAACGGCGCTGTCGGCGCACACCGCGCTTCTGGCCGTATAGTCCCCCTTCAAGGCCAGATAGGCGATGTTGTCGAAATCCGCCGCCGTGAGTCCGGCGCCCGCGAACGAGCACGATCCCTCGATGGTGACGAGGGCCTTAAGCATATTGAGATGCCCCCGTTCCTTCAGGAACCGGGCCATGTGATGCCCCATGGCGCCCGATTGTGAGTGCGTGGCCACGACTGCTCCCCCGAGCTTTTCGACCAGCAGCGCCAGGTCGAAGGGCGTCCACGTGTTGGCGGGAGTCACGATGTGGCGGTCCATGGTCGCGCTGCCGTTGTCGCAGGTGGGACAAATCGAGCTCGGCAGCGTGACCTCGCCGTTCGGGACCAGCTGCTTGTAGTAGTTCAGCTCGTAGTAGCTCGTGGGCTGCGGCACGGTATTGGACCCCAGGCCTGCGCCCGCTTGGGTCGACGGTCCCGCCGGCCCCCCGTGTACGACCGGCGCGCCGTTCGCCGCAAGATCCGGCCCCAGCGTATAGGGTAGGGTCGACGCCAGGGCCTCGGTAGGATATGCCGGCTGGTCGATCGTCCCGATCGGGAAGATGACGGGGTAGAGGCACGCCCCGGGACGGGTCAGGCACAGTGGATCCCCGGTTGGTGTTCCATTCAGCGAGTTCGGCCCGTGCTGCATCAGCTGGGCGCCGGCGGTCATGATATTCGTGGGAGGGGTCTGGCCCGCCGGATACAGGAACCCGAACCACGCCGTCCAGGCGCCGTTGCTGGTGATCCGGCCGAAGCTCGGGATCAAGGCCTCGCCGCCGGCGATGTCACCGGCGATGAACCGGGCCTCTCCCTCGTGGATCACGGACTCGTCGAATCCGGAGCGTCCGCGTCCCGCCTGATCGACCACGTACACTGGGAACCCGTGGCGCACGAAATAGGGCTCCCAGCCCTCCCGCCCGTCCGGCGTCGACTCGAGACACGCCCCCGTGTGGGTGGACCCGTGCACCATGATGACCGGCCACTTCCCTTCCCTAGTCTGGTCCGGGCTCCAGCCTTCCGGGATTTGGAACTGCACGTACATCTGGCCGATCATGATTTGGTTCGCGGCGGTTCCGTTCGTCGCGGGCGTGGCCGACGCCGCGTAGTTCGTGACCTTCGGCACCCCACCGATGTAGAAGCTGCCCTGGTCCTGGATATGCAGCGGTGCGGTGAGGAAGCCTCTCGACGTCCGGCCACCGCCGTGGTCCTTGTCCTTGTCCTTGTCGTGCTTCTGCGCTGCAGCGCCCGTCGCCAGCGCGACGAGCAACACCGTGGTGGACAGACAGCAGTCCACTCGGCTGATGAAGCGATTGTCGCCTATCACAACATCCTCCTTTTATTGGGTGGGTGGTGGGATGGATCGTTGCCGGGTGACTCGCATTGCGAACTCATGGTGCCGGTTATACGCCTGGCTGTTGACGCGCGAGGCAAATATATGGGGGATGTCGGGCCTTGACGAGCGCCGCGACGGCTCGTATTTGGCAACTACGCGACACCGCGGCAGTGCGATGGATGTTGACCGCAGGGACCGGCGCTTCTACCGAGAGGAGGACCACAATGAGGCAAGGCAGCTCGACTCCCGAAACGCCTGTGACGCCCGAGCGCGAGGCGGAGTCCTGCGCGCCGGGTGGGAAGTCACGCCGCGACTTTCTCAAGTCGAGCGCCCTTGGGCTTGCCGCCGCCGCGCTCGCCCCCGGGAGGCTCACCGACGAAGCCGCGCCAGCAGAGGCCACGACCGTCGTTCATGGCCACGGGAAGAAGCGGATCTTGCTGAAGGACGGCATTGTGCTCAGCCTGGACCCCAAGGTGGGCGACTTTGAAAAGGCTGACGTGCTGATCGAGGGGAAGAAGATCGTCGCGGTCGGGCCGGGTCTCGCGCACGGGGGGGGTGAGCGGATCGACTGTTCCGGCGCGATCGTCATGCCCGGCTTCATCAGCACGCACAATCACCAGTACGAGTGCTTGCAGCGAAGCATCATCCCCGATGGCATCATCGTCTTTGCAGGCAACGCGCAGCAGCAGTCGACGGCCTGGCCGTACGAAGCCTACGGGACGGTCGTGCAGAGCATCTGGACCGCGGGCCGGCTCCCGAATCCCGCGGCCCCAGGCACCTTC
>QHVD01000328.1 GCA_003222235.1 Gemmatimonadota bacterium
AGACGAGCAGCTTGCTGCGCTGGATGTCGGTCGCGAACAGCGTCGAGCCGTCCCGCGATACCGCGACGTTCTGAATCCGGGCCCCGCTGACGGCAAACGTCGCAACGACTTGGTTCGTTCGCAGGTCCACCGTCGTGACTTTCCCCTCGTCCCGGGCCGCGACGTACAGGCAGGGCGAAAAAGGATGGAACGCGACGCCGGTGAGCAAAGTACCGGTGCTGGCGACGGGGATCGAGTCCATCAACTCCCCGCTCGTCGCGTTGAGGACGTAGACGCCGTAGTAGTCCGTCAGGACATAGAGGCGCTTGCCGTCGGGGGAGAGCCCGATCGTCAGGATGGCTCCCGCGGGCACTGCGGCGGTGTTGACTGCCTCGTTCGTCGCGACGCTGACGAAGGTGATGGTGCCCGCGCTCGGATTGTTTTGATTCCCGACGTAGGCCATCCGCCCGTCTGGACTCATGCGCACCTGAGATGGGAACGCGCCCACGGGGAACGGCGTCGAGAACGTCGTGGCCGGGAGGTCGGCCCGCGCCGCGGAGGCGGCCCACGCCTGCGTCACGTAGGTCACGCCCGCTGGCGAGATCGCCACGGCGAACGGCGTGCCGCTCAAGGGTACCGACTCGACGCCGAGCGCGGGGTGGCCGAGCCCGGCGGGCGGCGTTCCGGTCGCGGGAGCCGTGCACGAGTTCGGTCTGGCTTGAAGGTCTGTCCCTACTCCAGACGTCCGGTCGACGCCGTTGCACGCGAGCCCGCACGCAGCGAGGAGGGGAAGCGTCGCGGCTCGCACAGAGACTGTCCACCTCACGGAGGTAGGCATGCATGGCTCGCGTAAGAGGGAGTTCCACCAAAGGTAGCCGACGTCATGACTCACAGGCTATTGCGTGCGTGCTACAGGTGCTCCTGAGTGGCTTGTGCCACCTGCTCCGTCGTGGCCGCGCCGCCGATGTCGCTGGTGCGTACGCCAGCCCTCAAGGTCTCTTTCACCGCCCGCTCGAGATCACGCGCCGCGTCGGGGTGCCCCAGCTGTTCAAACATCAGCGCCCCCGTGAGGATGGCGGCCAGCGGGTTCGCGATGCCCTTCCCGGCCAACGCGGGCGCCGAGCCGTGGACGGGCTCGAACAGCCCGCCTCCGGAGCGACCGGGGTGCAGGTTGGCGCTCGGGGCGAGGCCCAGCCCTCCCACGAGCGCCGCGCCAAGGTCGGAGAGGATGTCGCCGTAGAGATTGTTGGTCACGATCACTGCGAAACGCTCCGGCTCTCTCACCAGCTCCATCGCCAGCGCATCCACATAGCGGTGCTCGGCCTCGATGCCCACGTACTGGGCGGCGACCCGCCGGAACGTCTCCTGCCAGATTCTGTGCGCCGGCACGGCGTTGGCTTTGTCGCTCATCGTGACGCGCGCCTTGCCGTGCGCCTTCGCCCAATCGAACGCCGCGCGGATGATCCGCTCGACTCCCTTCGCCGTGTTGACCTCTTCCGCGATGTATTGATCGCCCTCAATTCGTCCCCGTCCCAGATACACGCCTTCGGTGTTCTCCCGGAAGATCACGAAATCGATCTGAGGCCGACGGGCGGTCGGACTGTCCGGCTGACCGCCGGTCCGCCTGTCCGCCCGAAGCGGGGTGAGATCTGGGTGGAGCAGCTGCACCGGGCGGAAATTGACGTAGAGATCGAGCCGGAACCGGAGGCCCAGCAGGATGTCTCGAGCGTGCTCGTTGCCGGGGACTCGTGGATCGCCGAGCGCGCCCAGAAAGATCGCGTCCACGTCGTCGCGCAGGTGACCGAAGGCCGCGTCAGGGAGCGTCTCCCCGGTCTTAAGGTAATGATCGGCGCAGTAGGGGAGACGCTCCCATGCGAGCGTGAACCCGTGCTTGGCGGCGGCCCGGTCGAGCACGGGCATTGCCGCCTCGATCACCTCGGGGCCGATGCCGTCCCCGGGGATCACTGCGATCTTGTACCGCTTCACTCGAAGCCCGTCGCCCGCCCGCAGCTCACGCAATAGCGCCACCCCACGTCCACCTCCCCGCCGCACGCGGGGCAGCGCAGCTCGCCCGACGGTGGCTGGCCGCATTGCGGGCAGAAGTTCACCTTGCGGCCCGCGGGTAGCGTCTCGCCGCAATAGGGACACTGCTCCGTCGCGTCGACCTCCATTTCGCCTGGTTGCTCCACCACCTCCCCGGCCTGGGGCGAATCCAGGGGGAGCGACGGCGGCGGAGGCGCGTACGCGCCGTCGCCCCGCAGGAATCGCTCCGCCGCGATCCGGTTGAGGCTCAGGATCGCGTCGGGAAACTGGCGGAACAGGCCTGTGTCAGCGTTCGATTCCCCTGCCTCGCGCCGCAGGGCTTCCCGGATGTCGCCCGGCTCGAGCGAGGCGTAGCCTCGCTCCCCCGAGAGGAGCCGGAGAACGGCCATCTCGTAGTCCTGCCGGGTCGCGACCCTCAGGATCGAACGGTTCGACCGATACGGGACGAGCCGCTCGTACACTTCACAGGCGGGGAACGGGACGGCCAAGCGCCCGGGTGTGTCCTCCGCCAGCACCCGCACCAGTCGCTCGAACAGCCGGTCTAGATCGTCAGCCATCCCGGATCCCTTGCCGCCCGTCGCCGCCCGTCGCCGCCCGTTGCCGGCCTTGCCGCCCCGTTCATTTGACGACGACGACACCCTTCATGAACGGATGGGGCGTGCAGTGATAGGTGTACGCGCCCGGCTTGTCGAACCGGACCCCGTAGCTCCCGCCCATTGGGATGAGCGGCGATCCGGGCGGCGCGTCTGGAGCGTCGAAGGTGACGGTGTGCTCCAGCGGGTCGGCGTTGACCCAGCGCACGATCTGACCGGCGCCGATCGCGATCGAATCGGCTTGGAACTTGAGCTGTGCCATCCGCACCGTCGCCGCGGCGGCGCCCGGCTCGCCCGCCGCGACCGCTTTCGCTCCGCCGCCCGAGTGGAACCACGGGGCGAAGCGCTTGAAGTGGAACGGGATCGTAAACTCGAAGCCGTACAAGACGTTGGCGGCGACACGGCGGACGCCGCCTTGCTTCGAGGAGAAGCTGCCGCGCTTTGAGCTGCCTTCGATCGTGTTGACGGTCACGTTGCTCGCGTGCAGCGAAAACGTATGCGGCGAGCCGGGGATGACGACCTGGATGCCGGCGCTCCACGCGGCCTTTTGGGTCGAATCCGGGCTCAGGAACGAGGCCACGTCCCCCGCCACGGCGACGTAGTTGTTCAGGCGGATGACCGCGCCCCCCGCCAGCGCCGCCTTGGCGGGCTTCGCGCCAAACGGCTTCGTCATGCCACGCACGGCGCCCGACAGGGTATAGCGGGCATGCGTCCAGTCGAGGCTGAGCTCGCCGTCCGCGCTCCTCGCGATGGCGTTCCACGCGGGGGTGACGGACACCGCGACCGGCGCCGTAGGGCCGCCGAGCACGCGCCATCGGCCGTAGAGTTCGATTTCGTTGCCGTGGTCGGGGGTCTCGGAGTGCGTGCTGTAGCGCGTGCCCAGGTTCACGCGCGCCGGAAGCCCGAGGGCAAACGTGAACGTCGGGAAGTTGGCCACTGCGTGCTGCTGGGCTGCCGGGAAGACGTAGAACCGGTGCAGGAAGTTGAACTGCAGCACGCCGGGATCCACGACCCATGTCCCGCTGAGGTTCGGCGTGCGATCCAACCTGAGCTGGCCCCCGAGGGCGAGGGGGACGGCCACCAGGCCGAGCAGGAGGCCGAGGGCGCGCGGACGCATTGGGATCTCCCGAAAAGGACGGCCTCAATTCTGGTGGCGAGAGGGCGTCACCGCCACTCGCGCACCCAGTGGTCGTAGAGCACGGGCATCACGCCGCCCTGCGCCAGCACCTCGATCCCCGAGGGATCGCGGTACGGCTTGCGGTAGAAGACGTGCGTCACGCCGGAGTTGATGATCAGCTTGGCGCACATCACACACGGCGAGGCGCTGATAAAGACCACTTTGTCACGCAGACTGCCCGGCGCCTTGACGAGGGCGTTCATCTCCGAATGGATACAGCCGCAGCTCCCCGGCACCGACGAGTCGCACTTGTTGGGGAGGCCGCGGGCGTTCCCGTTGTAGCCGATCGCGAGGACGTTCTCGAGCAGCTGGTCCGTGACGACCGTCCCGACCTGCAGCCGCGAGCAGGTCGACCGCTTGGCCAGCTCCTCCGCCATCCGCATGTACACCTCGTACAGCGGAATCCGCGTGACGGGTGGCGGCTCGGCGCCGTCGGGGAGCAGGTTCAGGGGGTGACTGTTCGCGGGAACGCCGTCCTTAAAAGCGCTCATGCAGCTCCTCGTCGGGGTCGTAGTCCGGGTATTCGCCGCGGGCGCGTCGCTGGGCGAGCCAGGTGTCGAAGCCGGAGGGCACGAGCCCGTTGGAGCGCTCCTGCCGCTCGGCGGCGCGGATCGCGAGGTCGTTGGCGTATTCGTTCTTCGCGTGCCCCGCGTGGCCCTCGATCCACTGCCAGGTGATCTCGTGCGCCGCCGCGGCCTGGACCAGCTTCTGCCACAGCTCGAGGTTCTCCACGGCGCCGCCCTTGCGCTTCCAGCCGCGCGCCTCCCATCCCGCCACCCAGTCGCGCATGCCCTGCACCAGGTACTGCGAGTCGGAGACGTACACGACGCCGGCGTGCTTCCACTGGCGGCGGATCCATTCCACCGTCGCGATCGCGCCGGCCAGGGCCATCCGGTTGTTGGTCGTCTGGGGCGAGCACTCGTACAGGTCCCAGCGCGCCACGCTGTCGCCGGCCGGCGCCTCGATCAGCGCCGCGTTGCCGCCGGGGCTGGGCTTGGAGCGGTCGTTGCCGAGGCAGCTCTCGTCGGCGTGGACCAGGACCCGCGTCGGCTCGGAGGCCGGCATGTCAGGGCTGGATCACCACGGGAATGTCGGTGTGGCGCAGGATCTCCTCGGCGTGGGACACCACGACGGCGCTGGGCCGGCCGGGTTGGTGGCTCAAGTGGGCGCCGACGAACAGCGCGTCGCACCGGGTCCGCTTGATCACGCGGGCCACGACCTCGCCCGGCGTGCCGGGCTCCACGTGCGTGACGAACGCCACGCGCTGCATCGAGAGCAGGGCCTCGGCCATGCCCACCACCTGCAGGCCCGCGTCGCGGTCGTCGCTCGCGTGCGCGATGTGCACGGTGCTTTCGACGACGGTCGCAAAGCGGATCGCGAGCTCGAGCGCCCGGCGGCTCGTCTCGTGCCCGTCGAACGCCACCGCGCACGACCGCATGGGGGACGGGAGCCCGCCGCACACGATCACGCAGCGCTCGGCGATGCGGATGAGCGAGGCCGCCGTGGGGCCCAGGGCGTCGCCCTTGGTGGTGACGCCGCGGCGCCCGATCAGCACGGCGTCCGCCGCCTTGGCCAGCTCGGCGAGCTCCAGGTCTGCCTCTCCCTCGCGCTCGACGAGCTCGGCCTGGAGGCCGGCGGCGATCACGCGCTCCTGCGCGCGCTCGAGCATCGCGGCACCGTCGGCGCCCGCGCCGCCGGGCTCCCGCACGTGCCCGACGATGATGGTCGAGCCGAACCGCTTGCCCAGCGTAACCGCTTGCTCGAAGGCGGAGTCGGCGCGCGGGCTGCCGTCGAGGCCCACCAGCAGGCGCGTGAACACGAGCGTTACGGCAGCACCGCGAACGACTCGATGTCGCGCAGCCCGAATACCAGGATCTCGCCCGTCATCGGCAACCTCCCCTCGAGCGCCTCCTCCCGCTTCCCCGTGTCGAGCCGCTCCGCCACCACCACATATTCGGTGCCCCGGCGGCGCAGCGCCACCCGCCGCCGCTCGCGCACCGCGCGCTCCAGCGCATCCAGAGCGTCGGGCGTCAGGCTCGTGTATTCCTGGATCGCAGGCATGGGGGGCGCCGGACCTAGACGACCGCCACGCGGCCGGGCGTCCCCGCCGTCACGCGCCCGATGATCGCCGCGGTGGGAGCGTCCTCGTGTTGCAACGCCGCTACCAGGTCCGGCGCGCGGTCGGGGGGGACCGCGATCAGGAGACCGCCCGACGTCTGCGCGTCGGCGAGCAGTATCCGAACGGCCTCGCCAATCCCACTCGCGAACGTCACCCCCTCCGCGACGCTCGCCAGATTACGCTCGGTTCCGCCGGGGATGGCGCCGCGCTCCGCCATTTCGCGCGCCCGTGGGATCAGGGGCACCGCCGCCGCCGTGATCTCGGCGGCCACGCCGCTCGCCTCGAGCAAGCTGCGGAGATGCCCCAGAAGGCCGAACCCGGTCACATCCGTCGCCGCGTGGACGCCAACCGCGACCATCGCCCGGGCGGCGCCGGCGTTGAGGGTCGTCATCACGGTGACGGCGGGCTCGAGGTCCGCCTCGGAGAGGAGATCGCGCTTCAGCGCGGTCGTCAGCACGCCGGTGCCGATGGGCTTCGTGAGCACGAGCAGGTCGCCCGGCCGCGCCGCGGCGTTCGTCACGATCCGATCGGGATGGGCCTCGCCGATCGCCACCATCCCGTACTTCGGCTCCGGATCGTCCACCGAGTGGCCGCCCACGATGAAAGCGCCGGCTTCCCGGGCCGCGTCGGCGCCGCCCCGCAGCACCTCGCCCAGCAGCTCGAACGGCAGCTTGCCGCGCGGCCAGCCGACGATGTTGAGGGCGAAGAGGGGCGTGGCGGCCATCGCGTAGAGGTCCGAGAAGGCGTTGGCCGCGGCGATGCGGCCGTATGCGTACGGGTCGTCCACGATGGGCGTGAAAAAATCCACCGTCGCCACGATCGCGCGATCCGCCGTCAGCCTGATGACTGCGGCGTCGTCACGAGTGGAGGCGTCGACGAGGATCCGAGGATCCGTCGCGACCGGCACGTGGCGCAAGACCTGCGCCAACTCGGCGGGGCCGAGCTTGCAGGCTCAGCCCGCGCCGTGCGAGAAGCGCGTCAGCCGGATCGCGGCCGTGGGTTCGGTGGACATGGTCTAGCGAAGATACTCTAATCGAGTCTCCAGGCGAGAATGGCTCCGGCGACGACGTAGCGGGCGAGGTCGACCGCCAGCCCGCGCAGCTCCGTGCGCGGCTCTCCCTGCGACAGGCGCTGCACGCCCACCAGGATGCCCACGATCGCGAACAGGAGCCACCAGCCGCCGTGACCGAGCGAGTCGAACCAGAGCGCGGCGAACAGCGTCAGCGCGGCCGCCTCGATTGCCCGCAGCATGACATCCGCGCCGCGCCGAGTGGGCCGGCGCGGGGGACGCTCGCTCGCAAACCGGGGATCGAGCGGCCACGCCAGCACGAACAGCACGGTGACGGGAAGCCAGGCGAGCAGCAGCCGCGCGAGCGTCATTCCGCACGACTCGCTACGGTTGCGGCTTCCGGCGCCGCTCCGACGGGACGTACCCGGGTCCGCGGAGGCCGCGGCCCGGCCGCGCCGTGGTGAGCTTCCCGTGGTCGAGCACCTTCTGTCCGTTCACGAACACATACGCAACCCCCACGGACGGCTGGTGCGGCCGCTCGAAAGTCGCGCGGTCGCCGACGGTCGCAGGGTCGAACACCGTGACGTCGGCGAACATTCCCGGGCGCAGGAGACCGCGGTCGACGAGGCCCACGCGCTGCGCGGCGAGCGAGGTCATCTTGCGC
>QHVD01000543.1 GCA_003222235.1 Gemmatimonadota bacterium
GATCAGCGCCTGTACCGCGGCAGCATGCTGCGTGACGTCCGCGATTCCGAGCAGCACCTCGGCAACGACCACCGCGCTCACGACCAGTGGGCCGTTCGCCCGAACGAATCCCTCAAAGCGCTCGCGGAACGCCGCATCGTTGGCGGCCGCCACGTACACGTTCGTGTCGGCTATATAGTGCAGCGTCGGAGTAGACAGCGGCCTGTTATGCGCGAGCGGCCGGCCCGGAGCGTCAGTCAATCCGGCTCTCGTCTATGGGCCCGAGGGTCGCGAGCACGCGGAGGCCATGAATCTGTTGTTCGCGCCGCACCACGGCCTCCAGGGCCGCGGGTCGGAGCCGTCTTGGCTCGCGGGTCACGCGTGGTCATCGGGCGCCTCCACGTAGCTGTATGAGTGGTATAAAATACACGTATTATACGCTGGACGCCACGATCCGCGTAGATGGCGGCAAGGTTGCGCGCAGGGAGAGGGTCAGGTGGAGTGAGGACTCAGGCGGTCAGGAGCCTCTCGGGGCGCCCTCGGCCTCGGAGGCGCCCGACGGAGGGAGGGCTGAGCCTACCTCGCCGTCTCCTCTGTCACGGTCAATCGCCACAAAGCTAAGGACACTGCCGGCGAGAAACGCGAGGCCCGCGAGCGCGAGCCCTTTGTGGAAACCGGAGACGAAGTGCTCGACCGCGGCTGGACCGCGCGCGCCATGGGTCCCGATCAGTGCTCCGAGCAGCGCGATCCCCACCACTCCGCCGACCTGACGGCTGGCGTTCAAGACCGCGGAGCCGATGCCCGCGCGCTCCCTCGGCGTATGCTCGATCACCGCGGCCGTCATCGCGGGCATGGTGAGCGCCGAGCCCAGGCCAACCGCGAGCAGCGGCGCCACGATCGCGGCCAGCCGCGCCCGCGGACCGACGCGCGCGAGCAGCAGAAGACCCACGCCCGCGACCGCAAGGCCCGCCACCATCGGCGGCCGCGGACCTCGCCGGGCGGTGATCCGACCTGAGACGACGTTCATCACACTCACCGCAGCCGTCTGCGGTAACAGCGCGAGGCCCGCCTGGAGCGGAGAGCGGTGCTGCACCTGCTGGAGGAAGAGGCTCATGAGAAACAGCTCGCCGTAGAAGCCGAAGCTCAGAATGGCGCCCACGGCGTTCCCCGCGGAGAACGTGCGGTCTGCGAACAACGCGAGCGGGAGCATTGGGTACTCAGCGCGCCGCTCGCCCCGATAGAAGAGCGCGCCCGCGACGGTCGCAACGACGAGCGTCCCGACGACCGGGGGCGAGCTCCACCCCCACACGCCCCCCTGGATCAGGCCGAAGGTGAGCGCGCCAAGCGCGGCGATGCCCAGCGCCTGGGCCCTGAGATCGAGGTGCCCCTCATCGTGCCGCGGTACGGGAGGGACGTGACGCAGCGTGAGCACGATCCCCGCGACGCCCACCGGAATGTTCACGAGAAACACGCTGCGCCAGGTGAACGCGTGCGTGAGAATTCCGCCCACCACGGGTCCGGCGGCGACGGCGACGCCGGTCGCGGCGGCCCACACGCCGATCGCCTCGGCCCGCTCGGCCGGATCGTGATAGTGATGGCGCAACAGCGCGAGCGACGCGGGCACCTGCACCGCAGCGCCCACGCCTTGCAGCGCCCGGAACCCGACCAGTGCGCCGATGCTCGGCGCGACACCGCAGAGCGCCGAGGCGATGGTGAAGAGCCCGAGCCCCGCGACGAACGTCTCCTTGTTGCCCCAGCGATCGCCCACGGCGCCCATGGTGAGGAGCAGGCTCGCGAACACGAGCGCGTACCCGTCCACCACCCACTGCATCCCGGCGACTCCGGCCCCGAAGCCGCGCGCCATGTCGGGAAGGGACACGTTCACGACCGTCGCGTCGAGCACGGCCATGAAGTAGCCAAGGCACACGGCGAGAAGGACTGCGGGATGGCGGAGACGCATCGAGCGAATACTAACCGTGCAGGGGTGCTGGACGTGGGGCCCGGCTATGGTACGCTCATCCGGCCGTAGCGATCAGGTGCTCGCCCCGAGGCGGCGCTCGACGTGTTGCAGCAGGGCGCGGAGGGGACCCAGCGGGAGCCGTGTCCCCACTGGCCGCG
>QHVD01000329.1 GCA_003222235.1 Gemmatimonadota bacterium
TTCCGCCCCTTCTCGAGCGCCTGCGCCAGCGTGCGGCGCAGGACCACGCGCCCGTCCCTGTAGACGGAGAGGGACGTCTGCCCGGCGAGCGGGCCCGCAAGCGCCAGCACCGCGGCGACCGCAGGCGACGTGCAACGTCTGACGTGTGACATGCGACGTGCGACGTGTAACGCGCGACGTGCGACCGACGACCTCATTTCATTTCAGCCATTCGAGCCCGATCCTCTTCACGATCCGGTAGGTCAAAAGGTACCAGGTCACCGCGGCCACGCCGCCTACCGCCCGCGCCGTGCCCTGCCACGCCGCCGGGACCGACCGCAGCGTGCGAACGAGATACACCGCGAGCAACAGTGTGGTCACGACCGCAACGAGCCGTCCGATGTATGACGCCTTGCGCGTGACCGCTTGCACACACGCGGAGCAGCGCCCCCCGACGGCGATGCCGGCCGTCAGCGTCCCGCAGCGCGCGCATGGATGGCTAGAGCCGCCGGGCCACGGCGCGGGCGAACTCCGCGGTCGAAGCACTGCCTCCCAGGTCCCTCGTGCGGACGTTGTCCTTGACGATCGCCAGCTCGAGCGCGCAGCGCAGCCGCGCGGCGGCATCGAGCTCCTCCACGTGGTCGAGCATCATCGCGGCGGCGAGCAGCTGTGCCGCCGGGTTGGCGATTCCCTGGCCGGCGATGTCCGGCGCCGAGCCGTGCACCGGCTCGAAGATCGCCGCCGTCTCGCCCACGTTCGCCCCGGGCGCGAGCCCAAGCCCGCCGACCAGTCCCGACGCCTCGTCGGACAAGATGTCGCCGAACAGGTTCGTCGTCACGATCACGTCGAACTGCGCCGGGTTGATCACGAGCTGCATTGCCGCGTTGTCCACGATCTTCTCGTCTACGGCGATCCGCCCCTCGTAGCCCTCGGCCACTTGCCGCGCCGTTTCGAGAAACAGCCCAGATGTCGCCTTGAGGATGTTCGCCTTGTGAACCACCGTCACCTTCTTGCGGCCGTGCTTCCTGGCGTATTCGAACGCATAGCGCACGATCCGCCGGCAGCCGTCGCGCGTCATCACCGACATCGTCTGGGCCAGCGCCTTGGGATCGTCCCCCACCTTGAAGGTGCGGTCGATCCCCACGTACAACCCTTCAACGTTTTCCCGAATGACGACCAGGTCGACGTCGGGGAACTTGCCGCCCGGGACGATGGACTTGACCGGGCGGACGTTGGCGTACAGCTCGAACTCCTGCCGCAGCGCCACGGTCACCGAGCGGTAGCCACCGCCCAGGGGGGTCGTGAGGGGGCCCTTGAGCGCGAGGCCGGTGCGGCGGACGCTCTCGAGCGTCGCATCGGGGAGCGGCGTGCCGGCCTTCTCGATGGCCGTCACCCCGCCGTATTGCTCGTCCCAGTCGAACTGTGCCCCCAGGGCTTCGAGCACCTGGAGGGTCGCCTGTGTGATCTCGGGCCCGATGCCGTCGCCGCGGATGAGCGTCGCTTCGCGCCTCACGGCAGCCCTGGAGTGACGCTCTTCATCGCGCGGCCGAGCGAGCTCCAGGGGTCGTCGCCGTCACCCCGCGCCACGGTTCGCCACTCGATCCGTCCCAAGCGCACGTCCACCATCGCCATCGACAATTCGGCGGTCGCGCTGTGTGGGGGCGCATGCTCCGCCCCTGTATCTCCCGAGGCCTTTTCGGGTGCGCTCGGTCGCCGGTACACCAGCGCCGCCGGCACCAGGGCGTAGCGCCCACCGCCGCCTCCCGCCAGCGCCACGAGCGTGCGCAGCTGGCTGCGCAGCGGATCCGGGATGACGCTGAGGTTCTCCGCCCGCAGGAGGGCCGTTCCCATCTGATCGGGGTTGGGGGCGACGCCGGGAGCCCGCCGCGCGACGCGTCGCAACTCGTCGGGGAAGAGCCAGTTCACCTCCGGCGCGCGCGCGCGCAACAGCGCTTCGATCACGCTGTCCGCGCGCGCCAGGGCCGCGCGGCGGTCCGCGAGCGACGTATCCCAGTGGAGCTCCTCTTCCGCGGCGACGAGCGTGAGCGGCAGGACGCTGACTTGCTGTCCCGCCAGTCCTCCGGTGGGAAGCGGCGCTGCGGGCGCTGGGCCCTGGACGGGCCGCTTTCCGCCGCACGCCAGGACCGCCCCCATCGCAGCGGTCCAGGCCCAGCGCCATAAGTATCTGTCTTTCAACGGATTAGTCACGGGCGCAATATCGTGCCCGCACCCGCGTTTTTCAAGAACCGAGCGTCAGCCCACCGTCCACCACGATCACCTGTCCCGTGATGTGCCGTGCCGCCTCGGTGCACAGGAACACGATCACCCGGGCGATGTCTTCCGGGTCCGCCACGCGCCCGAGCACCGCCTCGTGCTCGGCGCGCTCCAGGACTTCGCGCGGGAGCTTCGCGAGGAGGTCGGTCTTGACGAAGCCGGGCGCCACCGCGTTGACGTTGACGTTGGACGGGCCGAGATCGACCGCGGCGGACCTGGTGAGGCCGATGAGCGCGGCCTTGCTGGCGGCGTAATTCGCGATCCCGAAGCCGGGGCGAAACGCCTGGTGGCTCGCGATGTTCACGATCTTCCCAAAGCGCTGGGCGCGCATCGGCCCCGAAACCGCCTGGATACAATGGAACGCGCCGGTCAGGTTGGTGTCGACCACCTCCTGCCACGCCTCCGACGACAGCCGCCAGACCGCGCCGTCGTGGGCGACCCCGGCATTGTTGACGAGGAAATGGAGACCCCCGAGGCGCTCGCGCACGGCGGTGACGAACAACTCGACCGCGTCGCGGTCGCGCACGTCGCAGCGCGCGCAGTAGACGGGGACGCCGCAGGCGCGGATCGCCGTTTCCGTGAGGAGTGCCTGCGCGGCAACGTCCCGCTCGGGCAGGTCCACGTAATTGATGGCGACCGCGACGCCCCGCTGGGCGAACTCCAGCGCCGCCGCCCGGCCGAGCCCGGTAGCGCCGCCCGTGACGATCGCCACCCGACCCTGCACCGTCTCGGCGAGCGGCTGTGGCTGGGGCCGCTGCTGCGCAGCCGGCGCCCCGATGGGGGCAGCCTCGTGCGGAGCCACGACCCAGGAAGAAGTTGGTGCCAAGCGCTCGAACCTATGTTCGAAATTGAACATGGGCAAGTCACACCGTGACTTGTGCCGCGGGAACCCTGCAATGTTCGTCCATCCCCCTCGGGTTTCATCGCGATTTGATCGTCACTTCAAGTCGGGTCCGCCCACGATCCATGGCGCGTTCGAAGGGTCGTCACCGCAACAGATTGCCTACCAGGCGCGCCGAGCGTAGCGTTAGACTGTCGCCGGGTTCGAGAGGAGCGCTCGATGCCGGTGACGGCGAAGCTGTCGCGCAAGTTCTATGAGAGGTTCGGCGACGAGCTCACGAACGAGCTCGTGGAGTGGTTTAACCAGGTGGACGCAACCTACCGAAGCGAGCTACGTGAGCTCAACGAGCTCAACTTCGCACGCTTCGATGCGAAGCTGGTCAGCGAGATCGAGCGGGCGTTCGGGCGGCTCGAGACCCGGATGGCCACGTTCGAAACCCGCATTGTCCGATGGATGTTCGTGTTCTGGGTCGGAACGCTCGGCACGGTCATCGCGCTTCTGAAGCTCTGACGGGCCACCTACCCCACCATCGCCATACACTCAGTGTCCACCCGGACGGCGTGAGCCGCTCTGCGTCCTCCCTCAGCGTCGCATCGCCACCACCGGCCAGGCGAGCGCCAGCGCGAGCCCACCCGCCGCGCTCGCCAGGAAGGCCGCTGCGGCTCCGAAGTGCTGATACAAGACGCCCAACCCGATGCCTCCCGCGAGCGCTGCGAGCCCGGTCGCGCCGTGGTAGACGCCGAAGCCGCTCCCCTGGCGGTCGCCGCCGGACTCCGCCACGAGCGCGCGCTCGGGGCTCTCGGTGAGCCCCCAGACGACGCCGAGCGCGAGAAACACGCCCCACGCCTGCGCCGGCGTCCGCGCCAGCGCCATCCCCGAAGCGAGCAGCGCGTAACACACCCACCCGATCCACATCGTGCGTCCCGGGCCGAACCGGTCGCTCCACGCGCCGCCCGCGAAGCTCGACGAAGACTTCACCACGTGGACGGCCGCCCACAGAAGGGGCACCGCGGCGACCGGCACGCCGAGCTGCTGCGAGCGAAGGATGATGAGGGTCTCGGGCATGCGCAGGAGGTAGAAGGCTGAGATCGCGAGGAGGGGCCAGAGCGGTAGAGGACGGTAGGGGACGGTAGAGGACGGTAGAGGCGACGCAACCTCTGCCGCCCTCTCCCGCCTTCTATCGTTCTCTACCGCCCTCTTCTTCACCGCCCACACCGCCAGCACCAGCACCGCCACCCCCGGCGCCAGACTCCAGGCGATCACCGACCGCACGTTCGCACTCCCGGACGAGAGCAGCGCCCACGCCAGGAGCGGCCCGAGCACGGCCCCGGCGTGGTCCATCCCGCGCTGCAGCCCGAACGCGCGACCCCGCAGCGCCGGAGCCGTGACGTCGGCCATGAGGGCGTCGCGCGGAGGCGTGCGGAGCCCCTTACCGACCCGGTCCACGACCCGGAGCCCGACCACCTGCCAGGCCGCGGCGGTGAGGCCGATCAACGGTCGCACCACGACGGCGATGGCGTACCCGAGCACGATCAGGGGCCCCCGCCGTGCCGGCCGGTCGGCGAGCCGCCCCGCGCCGAACTTCACGAACGACGCCGCGAACTCCGCGGCGCCGTCCAGCGCGCCCAACGCTTCCGCTCCCCCGCCCAGCACCCCGGTGACGAAGGCGGGGAGCAGCGGGTAGATCATCTCGCTCGCGAAGTCGTTGAGCAGCGATACCGCGCCGAACAGCTTGACCTGGCGCGGCAGGCGGGCAGGAGGGGTGATCGGAGCGTCGACACCGCGGGCGGCCGACGCCGCGGCGTCTCTACGCATCGTTCAGGCCCAACCCCCATCGCATCAGCGAAACGGGCAGCGCCCCGTAGCGCAGGACGGTGTCATGGAAGTCGCGCAGGGCGAACCCGGCGCCCCGAGCGGCGCGGACGTCCTCCCGCAGCCGGAGCAGCTCCCGGCGACCGACCGCGTAGCAAAGTTGGTAGGCCGGCTCGGCGCAGTAGCGGCGCACTTCCGCTTCCGCGTGGGTGCGGTCCATGTGCAGGTGACTCACCATGTAGTCGACGGCCTGGCTGAAGGTCATCCCGCGGGTGTGCAATCCCACGTCCATGAGGATCCGGACCGCCCGCCACAGCAGGTGCACGCGCTGGAAGAACCGCTCCTCTTCGGAGCGATAGAACCCCTCTTCGCCCATCATGTCCTCGCAATAGAGCGCCCAGCCTTCGACCGTGAGCGGCGTCCAGACGTTCTTCCGCGTATCGGATGGTCGCTGCTGGGCGTGCACGATGTGGAGGTGGTGGCCGGGGTAGCCTTCGTGCAGCGCGGTGGCCGCGAGCTCGTAGCGGCAGTGGTCGCGCAGCAGCCGTTCCTGCACGTTCGCCGGCAGCTTCGGATCCGGCACCGTAACGTAGAACCAGCCGGTGCGGTCGCTCGAATACGCTCCAGGGCTGTCGTACGCGGCGAACGGGACGACCGGGCGCATGAACGCCGGCGTGGCGACTACGTCGAGCGGCGCGTCCGGAATCGGAGCGAGCCCGCGCTCGGCGACGAAGTCGCGGGCCCGCGCCATCTCCTGGGCGTAGGCGTCCACCAGGCCGCCGGCCGGTGGATGGTCCCCGCGCAGCCGGTCCACGACCTCCCCCCAGCTCCGCGTACCGTCGATCCGCGCGGCGCGGCGGACGAGATCCGCCTCGACCTCCTCGCGGAGATGCAGCCCGTAGCGCCACAGCTCGGGAGCGGTCTCGCGCAGCGCGTGCTCGTAGTGCAATCGGAAGTTGAAGTCATCCTCGCCGAGCGCGATGTGCTCGGACGCCGCCTCGAGCCACCGCTCGAGATCGTGCTGGAACGCCGCCAGCGCCGCCGCGGCCTGCTCGACGGCGGCCTCGAGCTGCGTCACGTACACCGCCGGCGGAGAAGGAGCGAGCGCGGACGGGATCGCGCGCACGAGCAAGAGGCCGCCTTCGTTGATCCGCAGGGCCGTCTCGACGAATACCCGCACCGGCTCGACCAGCGTGGCACGCGCGTCGTCCAGGAACGGCGGCACGTCCTCGAGCCGGCGCACGAGGGCGCGCGCCTGTTCCTCGGGCGCGCGATCGTGGCGGCACAGGAGCACGTGCAACCCGGCGAGAAGATGCTGCAGCCAGAACGCCGGATTCTTCGCCTGCGGCCGCTCGCTCTCGAACCGCCGCAGCGTGACGCGGGCCTCGTTCAGCAACGCGGTCCGGTCGATCTCGTCGTCCAGCTGGTCCGTGGTGGCTTCTTCCAGAGCGGCGGCGAGAGACTTGAGCGCCGCGAGCGAGGGGCGCAGCGCATCCGGGCTGTATCGCCCGTACCGGTCGTCGTACCCCGGCACCCCCGCCTGTGTGGCCGCCACCGGGTCGAGATGCCAGCGCAGGTCGAAGTACGAGCGTTCGACGGCGCGGAACGCCCCTACCGCCATGCGACGTGCCTGAGCAGGCGGTGGCACTCTTCGTCCGACAAGACCCGATCGGTGCGCTTCGCCGCCTCGAACAGCACCCGGCACGCCGCCTCGTGCTCGGCGTCGTAGCCGTGCGTCTCAAGCCAGTACTTCACGTTCGACAACCCCGAGACCGGCGAGATCTCGATCTGCTGCTGCAGGCCGAGCTCCTCGGCCGGCACCGAGCTGTAGACGCGGTTCGCCAGCCAATCGTGACCCTTTTTCTTCGCTTTGATGATCGCCGCCGCGTGCACGCCCGTCCCTGTCCGAAACGCGTCGGCCCCCATCACGGGATAGTTCACCGGAATGGGCACCCCGACTGCGTCCGCGACCAGCCGGCAGTACTCGGGGAGCCTGGAGATGTCCTGGCGATGCGCCCCCAGCAGCCTGAGGTTCACGATCAGGAGGTCCATCTCGGCGTTCCCGACCCGCTCCCCCACGCCGAGCGCCGTGGCGTGGACACGATCGACCCCCGCCTCGATCGCCGCGAGACAGTTGATCAGCCCCATCCCACGGTCCCGGTGCCCGTGCCAGTCGACCTTCACGTCTTTCCCCGCTACGATTTCCTCCCTTACGAAGCGTACGAGCGCCTTCACCCCATCGGGCGTCGCGTGGCCCACGGTGTCCGCCAGGCAGATCCGCGTCGCACCGCAGCTGATCGCCGCGCCGTAGAGGGCCTTCACCGCCTCGGGCTTGGCGCGGGTGGTGTCTTCCGTGACGTACATGACCGGCAGACCGTGCTTCGCGGCATAGGTCACCGCCTGCTCGGTCGCCTCCAGGATGCGGTCGAGGGTCCAGTCCTCGGCGTACTGCCGGATCGGCGACGACCCGATGAACGTCGCCGCCTCGATGGGGATGCCGACCTCGTCCGCGATGCGCACGATCGGCTCGATATCCGCGAGCACGGTGCGGGCCGCGCA
>QHVD01000330.1:0-17984 GCA_003222235.1 Gemmatimonadota bacterium
GCAGCGCCGGCACGGCGCGGTGAACCTCGGTGACCGTGAGCGCGGTGCGGTCCGCGCCGGGTCGCACCGACTTGACGCCCGGGAGCGCCGCGAGCTCCTCCGGAGCCGGGGCCGGCGCCGCACCGTCGGCCAGCGCGAACTCGACCACGTGCTCGGCGCCGAGCGACAGGATCAGCTCACGCGGGGTCCCGAGCTTGATACGCGATCGCAGAGACGCTCGGCCTCCTCCATGTAGTGCGTGGTGAGAAGCACGGTGCCGCCGGCGGCGCGGAACCGGCTGATCACGTCCCACAGCTGGCGGCGCGACTGCGGGTCGAGCCCCGTCGTCGGCTCGTCGAGAAACAAGAGCTCCGGGCGAGAGACGAGGGCGCACGCCACCGCGAGCCGTTGCTTCTGCCCCCCCGAGAGCTTGCCGACCCAGGAGCGGCGCTTCTCCTCGAGCTCGACGAGCGCCAGCACCTCGTCCACCGAGTGGGAGCTGCGATAGAAGCTCCCGAACAGCCGCACCGTCTCCTGCACCGAGAGCTTGTCGCCGAGCTGCGTCTCCTGGAGCTGGATGCCGAGCCGCTCGCGCAGCGCCCGGGACTCGGGCCCGTCGCGCCAGCGCATGCCCAGCACCTCGACGTCGCCCGAGTCCGGCTCCGTGAGGCCTTCCAGGATCTCGATCGTCGTGGTCTTGCCCGCGCCGTTCGGCCCGAGCAGGCCGAAGCACTCGCCCGTCTCGACGGTGAGATCGACCCCGGCGACCGCGACGACGTCCGCGTATCGCTTGACGAGGCCGGCGCAGCGGATCGCGGGCACGGTCAGCGAGCCTGCTCCAAGTCCTTCTTCTCCGGGGTCATCGCGGCTTACTGGCGCTACTCGGGCACGAGGCGTCTAACTCATAGATCGCACTTCGTCACCCGGGAATGATAGCGCCCTCCCGTGCCTCGCGGCGCAACTTATCGCGCATGCGCTCGCATTGCCGGACAAAACGCCCTCTAGCGATCCCAAGCTGGCTTGCTCCATTTTCAGGGCGTTCTGAGGTCAACGAGCGGAATTAGGAGGCTCCCATGACCTGCCGTCTCGCAGTCACGCTTCTCCTCGGTCTCGTGCCCATGGTCGCATGCACCGCCGCAGCTCAAACCGCTCGTGTTGGCGCCCACTACGGCGTCAACCTCAGTGACGGTCACTGGGAGGATGAGCGTCTCGGCGCGCAGGCCTCTGTTCACATCATCGGTCCAGTTGAGACCGCCGGCGCGTTCAGCGTCTTCACCGACTGGCCCGGCGCCACCGGCTTCACCGGCTCAGCGTGGCAGGCCTACTGGACGATGCGCGTTAGGCCGCGAGGCCCATCGTCATTCGCGTCCGTCGGCTATGGCTTCATTCTGATACGCAGCAGTTTGCGCAACGCGAGCCTCCAGCTCGACACCTCCGGCAGCACCTTCACCGACGCCATCGTGCTCGGTCTGGAAGCCCCCACCCCCTACGTTCGCCCGTTCGCGGACCTGTATCTGATTGATATTCTCGATCGTGAGTCCGCCGTCGGCGTGAATCTCCTCATGGGCGTCCAGATCCGCTTGCCAACCCGGAGGTCGAGCTGAGCGCACGGCCTAAACCCCGCAGCTTGCGCGCGGTCCGTTCTATGAGAGCGAGGCCGCGCGCAGCCATTGGACCCAAGGAGCCCATTATGAATTCCCGCAGATGCTACTTGGCTGCCATCGGCCTGGCTGTCGGTGCAGTCGCTCGATGCGCGAGTTCCAGTGGGCCGAGTCTACCGCCTTGCACTGATCCGGTCACTCTGACAGCCACAACCGCTCTCGAGCCTGGTTTCGCTTGGACGCCCAACTGCCTCGTCGACCAAGTCACTCTTGAGGAGAACATCGCGCCGTCTGCGGGAGGTCCTCAGGCGAGGTGGGCGATTAGATCTCGGGTGACGGGCCAGGGGACACCCTCGCCGCTCCGCTACGGGGACGTGCCCGCGAGCATGGAGGAACTCCTCAGCGCGGCGACCTTGGTCGCTGGTCATGAGTACAGTGCCCGCGTCTTTGCCGGTACGGTCGTGGTGGGTCACGCAGTGTTTAGACCGTAGGACTCTATGACACCCCTCATGGTCGTCGGTGCCGTCGTGCTGATCCTCTTGGTTTCCGGGCTCCGGATTGCGCAGGAATATGAGCGTGGCGTGGTCTTTCGGCTTGGTCGGTTTAGGGGGCTGCGAGGACCTGGGCTGTTCTGGATTGTTCCACTGGCCATAGAACGCGCGGTCATCATCGACATCCGAACGCGAACGGTGTCCGCCGAACAGCAAGAGACGATCACGCGTGACAGCGTTACGATCAAGCTCAACGCCGTGCTCTGGTATCGGATCGTAGATGCCGGAAAGTCCGTGATTGCGGTGTCTGAAGCTCAAAATGCTGTTTATCAGCTGGCCTTGACGGGCCTGCGGAACATTCTGGACGAGGTTCTGCAGGAACGCGACAAGATCAACGTGCTTCTCAAAGAGAGCATCTCGGGCTCAACCACGCCGTGGGGTATCGAGGTCGAGAGGTTTGAGATGAAAGACGTAGAGCTACCCGAAGCCATGCAACAGGTGATGGCCATGCAAGCTGAAGCGATCCGGGAGAAACGCGCGCGTATTATCAAGGCCGAAGCCGAATTGGAAGCGTCGGAAAAGCTCGCGGCCGCATCCGCCAAGATGGCCGGTAATCCAGCGGCGCTGGAATTGCGCCGCATGCAAATGATCGCGGAGGTAGGAGCAGAGAATAACAGTACAACTGTCTTGATGATTCCGTCGGAGTTCGCGACCCTATCGAAGACTCTGAGTGAATACCTTCGTGAGCGATTGTCCGACAAAGCGTGAAGCTGCTGTATAAGCAGCCTGCATGGGTACGCAGCGGAATTAGGCGGCGAGGCTCGCAGTCTAATACCGGTTTTAGGTGGCGCGATCGCGCTCTCTTCCACAATGCAGGTGGGACCACTAGCTGCCGTGGAGCATGGGGTACAGATTCCTCGACGTCCGCGGGTCTTACCGGTGCAACTTGGTTCAGGAACGACTCAACGAGGAGGATCTCTATGCTAGGCGAAAGGATCAGTGCAGAATCCGGCAAGGTGACAGCGCAACGAGTGCTACCGAACCCGGGCGGGGGTCCGAAGATGGAGACCTCATTCCAGGCCACGGGGAAGCTGTTGGGTGAGGACGAAACAGACACCGGGACCTACTCGGCTGTTGTCCGGCCCGACGGAACCCTGTACGGCGAGGGCCAGGGTGTGGTCATGGGAAAGAACGGGGACTTGGCCACCTGGATCGGCCAAGGTGTCGGGACGATCAAGAAAGATGGTTCCGTCAGCTATCGCGGCGCCCTGTACTATCAGACCTCCTCTCCGAGGTGGTCCCGCCTGAACAGCATCGCCGGGATCTTCGAATATGAGGTGGACGCGCAGGGTAACGCGCGCTCTGAGATCTCGGAGTGGAAGTAGCAAACGCGGCTCCAGGCGGTTCCTGCCGCCTTCGGCTTCCGCCGCCACCTCGGCAAGGCCCGCTCGATCAGGGTTCTCGTGCCTCAGGCGCGACTGCCCGAACTGGCATGAGGGTCTGGTCGGGCGCCGCGGTCGGCTCTTCGCGTCCCCGACACGAGAGGCGAAGTCGCTGCTGAAAAGGGTCGTTGAGGGGTTGCGACGGGTGATCGCACGGGCTGAAGCCCGGCCTCGGCTGCGGGGTTCGTCCTGAAGGACGGCGGCGCACCAGCGTCCTTCAGGACGCGCTCGGGCCGAGGGCGCCCTTCAGGGCGTCCAATCAATTCACGTCGCGACTCTTCAGGCGGGTTTCAGCACTCCGTTGGACGGCTGCACTGACAATCGAAGGAGGACAGGGCAGAATGTGTCGGAACATCAAACGGCTGCGGCACCCTGATCATGCTCCGAGCGATGCGGAGCTCCACGACGCCGCTCTGCAGTTCGTTCGCAAGATCAGCGGCTTCCACGCTCCGTCCAAGGCCAACCAAGCCGCGTTCGACGCAGCCGTACGGCAGGTGGCCGCCGCCGGTCGGGTGCTGTTCGACTCTTTCCAGATTCGGGGTCACGAGCGGGCAGCCGTCTAACATCCTTGGACCTAGCGGCCGGTCATCGCTCATAGGGAGCCTGCCGCCGATCATCGCACCTCTCTTGAGACGCCTCACCACTGTCCTGCTCGCCGCATGCATCCTTTATCGCCCAGGTGCGGCTCAGACGGATACAGGGACTGCTGTCGCCGCCGGCGGTCGCGTGATGCTGCTGAACCGCACTGGCCACTGGGATCAGGCGGCGGAGCTCGCGCAACGGCTCCTTGCAGTCGTGCCGCCGGACTCGATGGTCCCCCGTTGCGAGCTCTATTTCAATCTCGCCTACGCACAGCTGCGCTTGGGGCACATCTCTGACGCGGCGACCAGCATGAATGCGTTCGACCAGGCATGTGCGTCGCTGCCACCAAACCACTCGTTGCGAGTAGCGGCCGGCCAGGTGCGCGCCGAGCTCGGCCCCCACGCGCCGGTCACGCCTCCTGTCGCAGACGATGGATTCTGGCAGACCGCCGACCCTACGACTGTGGGGGTCGATGCTGACGCGCTCGAGCGCCACCGCGCGCTATGTGAGCAGAGCGGTGCGGACGCGTGCGTGGTCGTTCGTCGCGGCAAGATCGTGCAGGAGTGGTACTCGCCACGATTCCACACGCCCGCAATGGCCATGTCGAGCACGAAATCTGTCACCGGACTGCTCGTCGGCATGCTGCTCGACGAGGGGAAAATCCCGAGCCTCGGCACGCCGGTCTGTCAGTACCTCGCACAATGGTGCGCGGGCGATAAAGCTCACGTCACGCTCACGCACCTGCTCACGATGACCTCTGGACTCCCGCGGATGTATGCGGAGGGCGTCGGATCGGTGAGCGACAAGGACCCCTTCGTCGTCGCTCTGCCCCTCGCCGCCACACCCGGAACCACTTGGGCGTACAGCAACGAGGGCGTGCAACTCCTCTCGCCCATTCTGGACAAGGCCGCCGGTGAGCCGATTCAGGACTACGCGCACAGGCGTCTGTTCGAGCCCCTGGGCATGCGCGAAACGCGCCTCCACCTCGACGAGCGCGCTCATGCGTGGACCTATGCAGACATGGAAACGACGCCGAGGGATTTCGCACGACTGGGCGTGCTCATGCTGAATCGTGGCGTATGGCAGGGACGGCGCGTTGTCAGCGAGGCGTGGGTGCAGCGGTCTACGGAGCCGTCCCAGGACTTGAACCGCCAGTACGGGTTGCTCTGGTGGCTCATCGAAGCGCCGCAAGGCTATGCGGCGCGCGGCTACCTCGACACGAACCTCTACGTCTTCCCGGCCCAGGAGCTCGTGGTCGTGCGGATGCAATCAAGACCGGTTGCAGGGTCGATCCCGTACGAGCCCGCCGCGCTTCATCTCCTCGCCGAACTCGTGCATCCATGAGGGCGTAGAGTTCGATCCTGGGCCGGTCAGCCGGCCGGCTCGGAGTCCTCCTTCTCCGGGGTCATCGCCACTTTGAGCGCGTGGTCGAGCTGCATGCGCAGGCTGTTCACCCCGTCCCTGAGACCCCGGATCTTCATGTCGAGGCCGCCGCCGCGGCCCGCCATGACCGACATGTATCCCGCGACGTCGGCGATCGTCCCGATGTTCGCCGTGAGCGCCCGCTGGCGCATCTGCGACATCTCGCGCGCCACCACTTCGCAGATGCGCTCCAGGACCAGCGCCTTCGCCGCCCGGCTCTGGTCGAGCTCGGCGACGAGCTTCGCGACGTGGTCCACCACCTTCTCGAACTCGCGGATCTCCTCGACGCGCCGTTGTTGAGCGGCGCTCAGCTTCTGCGCCATGGCGGGCTCAGTCCACCGGCTGGAGTGCCTCGCCGAGCACGCGCCCGTCCAGCGGCTCGCTGGGCGTGAGCCCGAGCAGCCGTGCCAGCGTCGGGGCAATATCCACCGTGCTCACCCGCCCGCGGTACACGCCGCGCCGGACGCCGCGCCCCCAGAAGAGCAGCGGCACGTGGGCGTCGAGGTCGCTCGGCTGGCCGTGCATGGCGATCGGCAGGTTCTCCAGGCTCCAGATCGCGTACGGTTTCAGCGTTGCCACGAGCTCCACCCCCGCGTTCGGCGCGATCTGGTGCTGCCAGCGCCGTACGAGAGGATCGGTCGTGTCCTTGCCCGCGAGGTCCGCCGGCCGATCCACGCGCGCGACCCCGGGCTGCGCACGCAGGCGCGTGGCGAGATCCGCTACCACGCTGTCCACGTTCACGCCCTGCGCCGCGAGCTTTCCCCGGTCCGGCACCAGGACCATTCCCGTCTCCAGATAAACCCAGTCGTGGCCCCCGATCCGGCTGTCGAGCGCGGCGTTCACGGCGCGAATTACGCTGTCGGGAATCACCCGCACGGCGTCCGAGTGCCCGAGAGCGAGGGACCGCTCCGGGAACGGCGTGACGCCGTGGTCCGACGTCAAGACGATCAGCACGCTCTCCCTCGTGTAGCGCACGAGCAGTTGCTGCAGAAACCACCCGAGGTAGCGGTCCAGCCGGAGGACCTGGTCGTGGATCTCCCGGGAGTCGGGGCCGAAGGCGTGCCCCACCAGGTCCGTGGCGGAGAGACTCACCGCCAGCAGGTCGGTCCCGCCTCGGCCGAGCTGCAGGGCCCGCACGCCTTCCAGCGCGAACGCGAGTGTGAGCGAATCCATCGTCGGGATGCCGCCGAATGCCAGGGCCGCGAGAGGGCTGTCCGCGGGCAGCCGGTGAGGAAACGTATAGTCGTGCCCGGCGTTCTCGTACGGCTCGCTATCGGCCTCCGAGTACGCACTCGGGGGGAGCAGCAGGTCCCAGGTCAAGCCGGCAGCCCGAAACGGAACCCGCCGCGCGTTGAACGCCTGCACCCAGGTCGGGAGCGAGTCGGCGTAGTACCGGCTCGTCGTGAAGACGCCCGACTGGTACCAGTAGACGCTCTCCTTCGCCCGGCCGATGGGGAGGATCGCCCCGCGATCCTTGCGGGACACGGACAGCGCCCGCGCGTTCGGCTCGGCCGCCTTGAGCCAGTCGAAGAACTCGGTCCCCCGGAACCGCGCCGGTGACGCGCCGGGGCCCGCAACGCCGATGAGCCGCGCGGCCAACAAGTCCACCACGCCCCTCGCGTTGCTGATGATCCCCGTATGCGCGGGCCACCGCCCCGAGAGCACCGTCGCGTGTCCCGGTGCCGTCTCCGTGACGGCGTGATCCTGGTACGCGTCCGCGAAGTACGCCCCTCCGCGCAGCAGCCAGGTGAGCCCGCCGACAAGCTGGGTGCGGTAGCGGTCCAGGTAGTCCGGTCGCAGCTGGTCCACGGTGATGACGACGACGAGTCTGGGCTTGGGCGCAGGCCCGATCGCGAGGCCCGCGAGGACGAGCAGCGGAATGGACATGCGCGAAAGGTAACCGCTCTCAGGCGGCGACCGGAGCCCGAGCCCGCCCCTCCCGCACCTGCCAGGCGAGCACGGCCGCGATCCCGACGACGCCCGCGGCGATGAAGAACGGGACGCCCGGTCCGAGATATTGATAAGCGTACGAAGCGCCGATGGGACCCACGATCGCCATGATGCCGCGGAAGGTCTGCTGGGCGCCCATTTGCACGCCGTACTCTTCCTTGCCGGTTCGATGACTCACCAACGCGGTCGTCGCCGGAAAGAGGAGCGCCGTCCCGATCGGGACGAGGACCAGGCATACCGTGAACGTCGACAGACTGGCCGGAAAGGGCATGAGCAAGAGCCCGAGCGCGAGCAGCACGGCGCCGAGCCGCATCGTCCGGACCTCGCCCAGCCAGGCGTTGATCCAGCCGACCGGATACGTTCGCATCACCACTCCGACGAAGCTGAACACGAAGAAGATGGGGCCGACGTTGTCCGGCGTCATCCCGAAGCGGTCCTTCAGGTAGAGCGACAGCACGGCGATCAGCGAGTTCAGGGCCAGCATCCCGACGGCGTACACCCAGATCACCTCGGAAACCGGACGTCCCGGATGGCGAATGACGTTCCACAACGGCCGCACGACCTGCCGCACCGATGCCGACCAGGAGACCGGCGAGTGGTGAGAGCCGTCGGGCGTCCTGGCGACTACCCGGGACTCGGGCAGCCATCGCCAGGCGAACGCGACGTTGACCAGGACCAGCGTCGCAGCGGCGAGTCCCGGCCCCTTTGGGCCCCAGAGCATGTGGGTATACGATCCGACGACCGCGCCGATGCTCACGCCGAGGCTGGTGGCCGCCGACAGCCACCCCAGGGCTTTGGCCCGCTCGTGCGGCGCCATCGTGTCGGCCACATAGGCCTGCGCCACGCCGGTGGTGCCGCCGCCGAAGCCCTGAACGAGCCGGCAGGCGAAGAGCAGCCACAGGCTGGTGGCGAAGCCGAAGATCAGGTACGCCGCGGCGGAGGCCGCGAGACCGATCAACAGGACCGGTCGCCGGCCGTAGCGGTCGGAGATCCGCCCCCAGAGCGGCGAGGCGAGGAGCTGCGCCACCGCGAACGCGCTCACGAGCGGCCCGACGAGGCTCGGCGTGGCCCCGAGCCGCACGGCGAAGAACGGCAACAGCGGGGCCACGATCATCAGACCGATCATGTCCACAAAGCAAACCGCGATGAGCGCGATCAGCCGCTTCATCGTCTCGCTCCCAACCCCAGCACGATGGCGCTCACGACCATCAAGACGACTCCGAACGCGGCCGCCACGCCCATCTCGGAGACGCGCAGGCTCGACATGATTTCGATCGAGATCGGCCGATTGTCGTAGGTGTACAGCACGATGGATGTCACAAAGTCGCCGAGCGACGCCACGAACGCGAGGCTCCCGCCCGCGGCGAGCGCCGGCTTGAGGAGAGGGAGTGTGACGCGGCGAAACGTCGCCCACAGCCCGGCGCCGAGGCTGGCGGCCGCCTCTTCCAGCGCGGGATCGAGCTGCCAGTAGCCGGCCAACACCGCGCGTCCCGTGACCGGGAGGCTGCGGACCAGATAGGCGAACGGCAGCAGCACGACGGAGCCGACCAGCACCCATCGCAACGCCAGCGGCTGATGAACGCTGAACGTCGTGGCGAGGGCCACGGCGAATACCGTCCCGGGGACAGCCCACGGGAGCGCCACGAGGGCTGCGATCGGCCCGCGCCACCTGCCCGCGCGCCGGCGCCCGGCAAGCTCCCCGGCGGCGAGGGCGAGCCCCACGGCGGCGCAGGTGCTCGCGGCGGCCATCCAGAGGGAGTTCACGAGCGGCCGCAGTCGCTCGGGCTCCGCGAACAGCCGCCCGTAGTTGACCACGCTCAGGATTGGCGGGAGGGTCTCGGTCGTCCAGCTGCCGTACGGAACGAGGGAGACGAGCAGCAGGGTGAGGTGGGGTAAGAGCAGCAGCGCCGCGAACAGCCACCCGGCCGCCGTGGCCAGGGCGCGGAGACTCGCCCGGTGGATCGGACGCCGGCGTGGGCCGGTGCCCTTCCCCAGGGCCGTGACGAGGTCCTCACCTTCGGTGCGGCGCAGCACGGCGAGGCCGGCCAGGGCGACGAGCGCCAGCGTCGCGGTTTCGACCATCGCGAGCCGCAGCTCGCCGTTCAGCTTCGTGGCGACGATCTGCGTCGTCATCACCCTGAACCCGCCCCCGAACACGTACGGGGCGCTGAACGAGCCGAGGGCGGTCAGGAAGACGAGCAGCGCCGCGCCGGCGAGGGACTGGCGCAGCAGCGGCAGGGTGACGCGCCGCAGGGTTCCCCAGCGCCCAGCGCCGAGCGCCTGCGCGGCCTCGACGAGCGACGCGTCGAGCCGGGCGAGGCCGGCCCGGGTGAAGAGATAGAAATACACGTACATCGAATAGGCGTGCACCAGCAGGATCGCCCCGGCGCCCTGGAGCCGCCAAGGCGCACTCCGTAACCCGAAGAGCGCCTGCACCGCCCGCGCGACGAACCCCGACTCGCCGTACAAGAAGAGGAACGCGATCACGCCGACGAACGGCGGCAGCACGGCGGGCAGTGCGATGAGCGCGCCGAGCGCCTTCCGCCCGGGTAAGTCGAGCCACTCGAACAGAAAGGCGAGCGGCACGCCGAGCGCCCCCGCCAGGGCGACGCTCGCGAACGAGATCCACACGCTCGCCCACAGCGCGCGCCACTCACCCGGCCGCGACGCGAACGCGCGGATCGCATCGCCGTGCGCGGCCTCGCCCACCGCAATCAGAATCGGGTAGAGCACGAGCCATGCGAGCAGGAGGGTGAGCGCCGCCCGTGCCGCAGGGCCGAACCGCGAGCTCACGCGCGCTCCTCCGAGAACGTCATGACCCGCACCGCCTCGACGTGGACGCGGTCGCCCACCCGGGCCGCGTCGGGGGCGGCGAGGACGTCGAGCCGCGCGCCGTGCTCGGTCTCGATCTCGTAAAACGCCGCGGCTCCCGTATAGCGCCGCTCCTTCACGAGCGCGGCGAGCCCGCGGTCGGCGAACCGCAGCCGCTCGGGCCGCACCACCGCGACCTGGCCGTCGGACACGCCGAGCGCGCGGGCCGTGGGGCCGCGCACCACGTTCGCCCGGCCCACGAACGTGGCAACGAACAGCGTCGCGGGGCGCTCGTACAGCTCGTCCGCGGTGCCCACCTGCTCGAGCCGGCCCTGGTTCAGCACCGCGACGCGATCGCCCAGGTCGAAGGCCGCCTCCTGCTCGTGGGTCACGAAGATCTCGCGGCGGGTGCGCTCCCGCAGCGCCGGGTCGAGGTTCGAGAGCGGCTCGTCGAGCAGCAACACGCGCGGCTCGGGGGCGAGCGCCCGCGCCAGGGCGACCCGCTGCTGTTGGCCGCCGGAGAGCTCGTGCGGCATGCGGCGCTCGAACCCTGCGAGATCGACCAGAGCCAGCACGTCCGCGACTTTCCGCACGCTCGCCGCATCCCGCACCCCGAGAGCCCTGAGCCCGAAGGCCACGTTCGCTCCGACGTCGAGATGGGGGAACAGCGCGTAGTGCTGGAACACCATGCCGCAGCGCCGCCGCGCGGGTGGCAGCGTCGTGACGTCCTCGCCGCCGATCACGATGCGCCCGGTATCCGGCGCCTCGAAGCCGGCGATGAGGCGCAAGATCGTGGTCTTCCCGCTGCCGGACGGGCCGAGCAGCGACAGGATCTCGCCCCGGGCGATCTCACACCCGATCGGTCCCACGACCACCGCGGCGGACCACTGCTTGCGCACGCCCGCGAGCGTCACGAACCCCGTCACGACCCCGACTCCCCCCCCTCCCCCACGCCTCTCCCGCGAACGCTCTCGTCCCAGTAGCGCATCCAGCCCGGGCCGCGCTCGGCGAGCGCGTCCCAGTCCACGTCGGCGACGCGCATCACGCGCCGCACCTCGCGCGCCCACGCCGGCAGCGAGTCGAGCGGCAGATCGAGCCGCCCCGGCAACCGGTACGCCTCGCGCGCGGCGAGGAGCTGGGCCTCGACGCTCCCGACGTACTCCTCGAACGCTTGCGCCGCGGCTCGATGCCGTGCGCCGCGCACGATGCCGATGGCGTCCTCGATCACGGGCGTGCCGCTCTTGGGAAAGACGTAGCCGAGCCGGAGCCCGTCGCGCCGGCTGAGAAGAATGTCGGGAAGGTCCCAAATGGTCACCAGACCCTCCTGTCGCACGATCTTTTGGTCGAGGAGCGGCCCATTGAGAACGTATTCCTTGGTCTGCGCGTCGAGCCGCCGCAGCCATCTGAACCCGGCTCCCGTGTCGCCCGTCGCCTTGAGGCCCCGCTCGATGATCATCCCCCAGACGGCGCGCATCGTGCCGCTCGCCAGCGGGTCGCGGACCAGCAGCTTTCCTTTCCACCGGGGTGCGAGCAGGTCGTCCCAATCCTGGGGCGCTTCCTCCGGCTTCACCGCCTGCTCGGCGTAGACAAGCACCACCGGCGTCTCGTAGGCCGCGAAGTACACATCGCCGGGCGCGCGCCCGTGGGGATCGATCGCCCCCGCCCAGTCCGGCCGGAACGGCTCGAGCAGCGAGTCGCGCGCGCCGCGCGCGAAGATCGTCGCCGGCCCGCCGAACCACAGGTCGGCCTGCGGGTTGGCCCGCTCGGAGCGGAGCCGCTCGTACACCTCCTGCGACCCCATGTCGAGCCAGCGGACGTCAACGTCGGGATGCAACTGCTCGAAGCGGCGCTCCAGCAACGTGAGCAGATCGCGGCCGTGGGGAGAGTAGATGACGAGGGGCGTTCGGCGATCGCCCCCACACCCCGTGAGCAACGCGAGCAACGTGACGCCGAGAAGCCAGTGCGGAGTGCGGAATGCGGAGTGCGGAATTGCAGTGGGAGGTCGAGCCGCTACACGACGCTCACCCTGACACTCCGCACTCCGCATTCCGCATTCCGCATTCGCTTCATTCACTCCGCACTCCGCACTCCGCATTTGTTACCTGTGTCTGCCCAACGCGAGGAGATTCGCAAACAGCCTATACGCGCCGGGCACACCCGCGGGCAGTTGTCGGAAGAAGCTCAGCCCGGTGTACACGTACGTCCCCTTGCCGACGGCCGCGACCAGCAGGCCGCCCCGGAGCGGCGGGTCGCCGGGGTCGTGCATCTCGAGGAGCGGCGTGTAGGCGGGATCCCACTCGTGGGCGAAATAGAGGCCGCGCTCCTGCACCCAGCCCTCCCAATCGTTCGCCCCGATCTCGTTCGGCACATGGAAGACCGGGCTCGTGGAATCGAGCGGCGTGACCGGCGCGGTCTCGTCCGTCACCCGGTCGTGAGGCCGCGCCAGCGAGAGGGGGTACGGCGCGAACCGCCCGTCCACGAACTGGTACTGCTGATACTGCACGAGCACGAGGCCGCCATTGCGCGCGTAGTCCAGGATGCGGCCGTTGTTGGCGACCAGCGCGGGCTCGGTCTCGTACGCGCGGCTCCCGATCACGATCGCGGCGTACCGCGCGAGAGCGCCGCGGGCGAGGGTGTCGGGGCCGAGCAGCTCCACGGGCACGCCGACCGCGGCCAGGTCCTCGGGCACTCGGTCCGCGGCGCCCCGCACGTAGCCGACCCGCGCCAGCGCCGGCAGCGCGATCCGGGCCACGCGGATCTCGGCAGTCGAGGGGTGCACCACGGGGCGCGGCCGGATGTGCGGGTAGGCGATCACGACCAGCGCGCCCTCGCTGGTCCCGCCGTCGGGCCCCCCGCCGATCGCGGCGGCGCCGAGCTCGTAGACTCCGGGCCCGACGCCGGCGGGGAGCGACACGGTGAACGTGACGCTTTTCGCCTCGTCCTCGCGCTGGAAGGCGAGGCTCTCGGACGGGGGGGGCACTGCTCCCGCCGCCCAGCCGCGCGGCATCGTGAGCCGGACGCTCGCGACCGCGGGACCTCGGGCCCGATTGGTGACGGACACGGTGAACTGTCGCGAGGTGCCTCGACGGTCCGCCGGCCACACCACGAGATCCGGGCTCACCTCCACGTCGAACGGACGCGTGACCAGGAGCGGCCTCCGGACCTCGCCGATCGCCTGGTCGCGGTAGCGGTAGGCGACCTCGCGCCGCAGGGTGACGGCCGAGCCGGCGATGGTCAGCCGGGCCACCACTTCCACCGGCGGTGGCTCGAACGGCAGCCCGCGCCACTCGGGCGGCACGCCGCTCCAGTCGTACAGCGCCCCGTGCAGGGGGGACCCGGACGCGAGACGGGGGCGGGGGCCCAGGAAATACGGCCGGGAGCGCGGCGCGTCCCGCGCGACGGTGAGCGCGAACCGGCGGGTCGCGAGTGCGCCGGGAGCCACCGGCGAGGCGGATGGGTCGATCCGCTCGACGCTCCAACCCAGTGGCGCGGTCACATCGATTCCGTCGAGCGTCGACCCTGAGTCTCCCGCGTTCCAGACGCCGGCTTCCACCTGGAGACGTTCGCCGGGCATCACGATGTCGTCATCGGCGACGCCGTCGATCGAGACGCCGGCCGCCGTGGCAAGAGCGGCCTGAAGGATGTCCCTCTGCCCGGCGTCGCCGTCGCCCAGCGCCCTTAGCGCCCGCGCCAGGAGCGGGACGACGGCGGAGGGACGCAACGGGTTGAGGCGGGCGCGGGCCGAGTCGATGAGCGCCACGTAGCCCTCCCTGCCGTGCAGCAGCGTGTCGATGCCGGCGAAGAGCCCCGCGTCCGGACCGTCCCGACCCCGACGGACCTCCAGCAGGGCGACGCGCACAGGGCTCGGGCCCGGGCGCTCGAGCGCCCCCTGGTCCTGCGAGCGATGGCGGCTGCGCCCCGCCATCGCGACCTGGTGGTACGAGCGGCCCGTCACCGGATCGAGCGCGCCTGCATCGAGGACGAGCGAGGCTCCCGCCGTGTCGAAGTTCGCGGAGCGGTAGAGCTTCACCGGCCCCCAGCTCGAGTCCCGGAGCGCCTCGAACGCCTGGCGCGCGAGCAGGCCCGACACCTGGTGCTGGCCGTGGCCGTCGCGCGGCGTCCCCGAGAAAACCGAGATCAGCACCTGGGGCCGGAAGCGGCGGATGACGTCCAGCACGTCCTCGAGCAGGGAATCGCGCGGCCAGAAGCGCCATGTCTCGTCGGCGGTCTTCGAGTAGCCGAAATCGTAGGCCCGCGTGAAGAACTGCCGCGCGCCGTCGAGCTCGCGGGCGGCGAGCAACTCCTCCGAGCGGATGACCCCGAGCTCGGGCCCGAGCTCCGGACCGATCAGGTTCTGGCCGCCTTCGCCCCGGTTGAGCGAGAGGTAGGCGACCTGGGCACCCATGCCCCGGGCGAGGAGCGCGAGCAGGTCCGAGGTCTCGTCATCGGGGTGGGCGCCGATCATCAGCACGCGTTTGTTCGCGCCGAGCTGCTTCAGGGCGGCCGCTAACGCCGCGACGCCGCCGGTGCCGGGGGGCGCCAGCTGGCCGAGCCCTGGTCCGGCGGCGCTGAGAGAGGCAACGAGGCTGAACCGGAGCGCGCGCCACACCGCGTGAAGATAAGTCCTGTTCAAGGCGGCAAGTACACCACCCCGCCTTTCATAACGAACTTCACGCGCTCGAGTTCCGTGATGTCTTTGAGGGGATCCCCCGACACTGCCACGAGGTCGGCGTACATGCCCGGCGCCACGGCGCCCAGGTCGGGCTGCCCCAGCAGCTCCGCCGCGAGCGAGGTGCCCGACTTGATCGCCTGCATCGGCGTCATGCCGTACTGCACGTAGTACTCGAACTCTTTCGCCTGGTTGACTTCGGTCCACGGAAACCCGCCCACGTCGGTGCCGAGCACGATTTTCACGCCCTTCTTGAGCGCGTGCTGGAACGCCCGCTTCTGGGCGGCGGGGATCGGGCCCCACACGCCGCCGCGAGGGGCCGCGACGTACAGCGCCACGGTGACGGTCGGAACCCAGTACACGCCGCGCGCCGCCGCCACGTCGAGTAAGGAGTCGGTGAAGCCGTCGCCGTGCTCGATGGTGTTCACCCCGGCGCGCAGCGCCGCGGCGATCCCGTCCGAGCCGATGGCATGCGCCGCGACCCGGCGTCCGAGGCGGTGGGCCTCATCGACGATCGCCTTCGCCTCTTCGTCGGTGAAGTTGACCCAGCTGTGCAGCACGCTGTCGGGAGGGGGACCGAAGTAGTAGCGCCGGTCGGAATAGTACTTGATCCAATCGGCTCCGTGCGCCACCTGCTCCCGCACCGCCAGGCGCGCCTGGTCCACCCCGTCCACGGGCTGCACGCCGTGCGGCAGCTCGAGCTCCCAGTTGGCGGACACGATCGGATACATCCCGGTCGGCGCCATCGCACGGGTCGCGGCGAAGATCCTGGGCCCCGGGATCTCGGCGTTGGCCACCGCCCGCTTGATGTCCACGTCGGCGTACATCGCTCCCTCGGTTTCGAGGTCGCGCAGCGCCGTGAAGCCGTGCTCCAGCGCGATGCGCGCGTTGCGCGCCCCGAGAATCGCCCGATAGGCGGTCGACTGCTGCAGCAGTTGCTGCTCGTACGACTCCGCCGTGGGGTCGCCCTGGAGCAGCAGGTGCGTGTGGGTGTCGATCAGGCCCGGGAGCACGACGAGCTGGGAGAGATCGACGACGCGGGCTGCTTTCGACTGTCCCTGCACCTGGGCGAGCGCCCCCACCGTTTTGATGCGTTCGCCTTCCACCAGGATCCCCACGCTCGGCTGCGGCGCGTCGGAGCGGCCGTCGATGAGGCGCCCGGCCTTGATGAGGATCGCCTCGGGTTGGCCGGGCCTGGGCGTTTGGGCGGCCAGGGTGGCGGACAGAGCGAGCGGCACGGACAGAATCGCGAGGCGGCGCACCGGGTTCCCCTCCTCTATATGAGGCGAGGCGAATTTCCCCCTAACCCACCCGCTGTCAAGACGCTTAAGTTATCGCAGGAGGCAGCCATGACCACTACCACCGCTCCGGAACGCCCAGACCGCAAGGTCAGCGCCGACGAGGCCCGTGAGGTTGCAGAAGGCGCACGTGAGAAAGAGTGGGCCGCGCCAAGCTTCGTGCGCGACCTCTTTCTTGGAACCCTCCGGATGGACCTGATCCATCCGTATCCCGAGCAGGACCCCGAGGAAGTTCAGCGCGCTCAGCCGTTCCTCGACCGACTCGAGAGATTCTTGCGTGAAAAGGTCGATTCCGACCGGATCGACCGTGAAGGCGAGATCCCCGAGGAGGTCGTGCGGGGGCTGCGCGAGATGGGCGCGTTCGGGATCAAGATCCCGCGCGAGTACGGCGGGCTGGGGCTGTCGCAGCTGTCGTACATGAAGGCGATGGAGCTCGTGTCCTCGGTCGACGGCTCCCTCACGGCGCTACTTTCAGCCCACCAGTCCATCGGGGTGCCCGGGCCGCTCAAGATGTTCGGCTCCGAGGCGCAGAAGAAGAGGTACCTCCCGCGGCTCGCGCGCGGGGCGATCTCCGCGTTCGCGCTCACGGAGCCGGGTGTGGGGTCCGACCCGGCCGCGATGGAGGCCACCGCGGTGCCGAGCGAGGACGGGGAGAGCTGGATCCTGAACGGCGAGAAGCTGTGGTGCACGAACGGCACCATCGCGGAGCTGCTCGTGGTGATGGCGCGGACGCCGTCGAAGGTGGTAAACGGCCGGGAGCGGCGGCAGATCACCGCCTTCATCGTCGAGACGAGCTGGCCGGGGGTGGACGTCAAGCACCGCTGCCATTTCATGGGGCTCAAGGCGATCTACAACGGCGTGATGCGCTTCACGAACGTGCGGATCCCCAAGGAGAACGTGTTGTGGGGCGAGGGCAAGGGTCTCAAGCTCGCCCTCATCACCCTCAACACCGGGCGGCTGACGCTGCCCGTCGCCGCCGTGGCGGCCGCCAAGCGGTGCCTGGAGATCAGCCGCGCCTGGGCCAACGAGCGCGTGCAGTGGGGCAAGCCGATCGGCAAGCACGACGCCATCGCTCAGAAGATCGGGGCGATGGCCGCGAACACGTTCGCGATGGAGTCGGTGGTCGAGGTCTGCGGGTTACTCGCCGATCGCGGCACCTACGACATCCGGCTCGAGGCGGCGATCGCCAAGCTCTACAATTCGGAGGTCGGGTGGCGCATCATCGACGACACCGTGCAAATCCGCGGCGGCCGGGGGTACGAGACCGCCGACTCCCTCCGGGCGCGCGGGGAGAAGCCGATCCCGATCGAGCGCATGCTGCGGGACTTCCGCATCAACCTGATCTTCGAGGGCTCGAGCGAGATCATGCACCTGTTCATCGCCCGGGAGGCGGTGGACAAGCACCTGCAGACGGCCGGCGACGTGGTCCTGCCCGGCAAGACCGCCGGGCAGCGCCTGGCCGGGCTGGCGCGCGCGGCGCGGTTCTACGCTTGGTGGTATCCGTCCCGCTGGATCGGCTGGAGCTTCTGGCCCAAGCACGCCGAGTTCGGACCGCTCGCACCGCACATGCGCTACGTGGAGCGCGGATCCCGCCGGCTCGCCCGCAGCGTGTTCCACACGATGATGCGCTTCGGCCCGAAGCTCGAGCAGCGTCAGGCGGTGCTGTTCCGCCTCGTGGATGCCGGAGCGGAGCTGTTCGCGATGGCCGCCACGTGCGCGCGGGCGCAGCGGCTCGCCCA
>QHVD01000330.1:18161-29744 GCA_003222235.1 Gemmatimonadota bacterium
ACGTAAACCGTCACACGACGCCTTACCCGCCCTGCTGCGCAATCATGATGCTTCGCAGCCTCTCGGGCGTCTGCCCCGCCATGTCGCCGTAAGGCGACGGATGGCCCCGCGCCCCGGCGACTACGGAGGGGCAAACGAGCTCGTATCGGCGGGTCCGGATCCGGTCCGCCGCCGCCTGGGACGCGACCGGAGTCGCGATCACCACCTGATTCGCGCCGAGCTGCTCGGCGGCCTTCGCGGCCGCGAGCACCTTCCACGGATAGACCACGTGGCCGTCCACGATGACGGCGACCTTGCCGGCGACCTTTTTCACGGGCCGCTGGGTGCGGTACAGCATGATGTCCCGCGAGATCCGAGCCCGCGACTCGTCGATCGCCGCCGTGAGCTCGTCCAGCAGCGCCATGGTCGGCTGGAAGTCGGGATCCATCTCGGTGGGAGCCGACTCCGCGATGGCGCCGATCGGGGCGGCGCTCGAGCCGAGCTTGATGAAGTCCGCGACCAGCACGTCGAACTGCGCGCCGGTCGCCTTGGCGGTGTGGGAGGCGATCTCCACCCCATCCGGCGTGAGCCCCAGGAGGATGCAGCCGACGTGGCGGCGCGCCGCGAGCTCGCGGCCCAGCAGGACGCCGGCGGCCGCGCGGGTCGGGTAGAGGCTGGGGGGCTTCGGTGGAGCGGCGTGGGTCATGGAAACTGAAAGTACTAGAGGGCGGTAGAGGACGGTAGAAGACGGTAGAGGTGGCCGCGCCTCTACCGTCCTCTACCGCCTTCTACCGCCCAGTCGTTGTTATCTTTCGCGGGCGAACTCCCAGGATGAACGGCGTGCCCAAAGATACGCTCACGGTCATCGACCACCGCACCGGCAGGCAGTACGAGATCCCGGTCCAGGACGGCGCGATTCGCGCAGTCGACCTGCGCCAGATCAAGGTCTCGGCAGACGGCGGCGACCCGGGACTGATGACCTACGACCCGGGCTATGTCAACACGGCCTCGTGCCGCAGCGCCATCAGCTTCATCGACGGCGAAAAGGGGATCCTGCGCTACCGCGGCTACCCGATCGAGCAGCTCGCGGAGCGGAGCACGTTCCTCGAGACGGCATACCTGCTGCTGCACGGGGAGCTGCCCTCGCCCGCCGAGCTCGACTCGTGGGTGCGCAACATCACGCATCATACGATCATCCACGAGAACATCAAGAAGTTCATCGACGGCTTCCACCACGACGCGCACCCGATGGGGATGTTCGTGAGCACGGTGGCGGCGCTGTCCACGTTCTACCCCGAGGCCAAGCAAATCCAGGACGAGACGTCGCGCCGGAACCAGATCTTCCGGCTGATCGCGAAGACGCCGACTCTCGCGGCGTTCGCCTATCGCCATTCGGTGGGCATGCCGTACGCGTACCCGGATAACGACCTGAGCTACGCCGGGAACTTCCTGAACATGATGTCCAAGGCGACCGAGGTGAAGTACACGCCCAACAAGACCCTCGAGCGCGCCCTCGACGTCCTGTTCATCCTCCACGCCGACCACGAGCAGAACTGCTCGAGCAGCGCCATGCGGGGCGTAGGATCGTCCCATGCGGACCCGTACTCGGCGATGGCCGCCGCGGCGGCGGCGCTGTACGGGCCGCTGCACGGCGGGGCGAACGAGGAAGTGGTGCGCATGCTGCGCGAGATCGGCTCGACAGACCGCATTCCCGGCTACATCGACCGGGTGAAGCGGGGCGAGTTCCGGCTGATGGGCTTCGGACATCGCATCTACAAGAACTATGACCCGCGCGCCACGATCATCAAGCGGGTCGCCGAAGAGGTGTTCGACGTCACGGGGAAGAACCCGCTCATCGACATCGCCGTCGAGCTCGAGCGGATCGCGCTGAACGACGACTATTTCGTGACGCGCAAGCTCTATCCCAACGTCGACTTCTATTCGGGGATCATCTACGAGGCGATGCGGTTCCCGCTGGACATGTTCCCCGTGCTGTTCGCCATGGGGCGCACGCCAGGATGGCTCGCCCAGTGGCAGGAGATGCTGCTCGACCGGGAGCAGAAGATCGCCCGGCCGCGGCAGATCTACATCGGGCCGCCCGCGAGAGATTACGTGCCCATCGAAGAACGGGGTGGGAGATAGGCGAAAGGGCGGCAAGCCGGCGCACCTACCTTGCCGCCCATGCCGCCTGTGCCGCCCGCCTACCGCCGCCCGCGCCCGACCCGCATCCGCACCGATCGCGCCGGTCTGGGCTGCTCCGCGGCGACCGCCCTCGGCTGGAGCGGCGGGACCGACGGCTCGAAGCCCGGAATCACCTCCCGCGGGAACGTCCGCCCGATCAGCTTCTCGATGTCACCCATCAGCAGCCACTCGTCGGGCGAGATCAGCGTGAGCGCGAGCCCCTGCGCCCCGGCCCGCGCGGTGCGGCCCACCCGGTGCACGTATATCTCGGGGTCGTTCGGCACGTCGTAGTTCACGACCATGCGGATCCCGTCCACGTCGATTCCGCGCGCGGCGATGTCGGTCGCGACCAGCACGTCCGCGGTCCCCTCGCGGAATGCCGCCAGGGTGCGCTGGCGGTGGCTCTGCGCCTTGTTCCCGTGAATGGCATTCGCGGGAATTCCCTCGCGCCGCAGGAACGTCGCGAGCTTGTCCGCACCGTACTTGGTGCGCGTAAAGATCAGCGTCTGGCCCGCGGGCTTGGCCTGGAGAATGCGCGCCAGCACGTCCCGTTTCCGCACCTTGTCCGCCGCCACGATCACGTGCTCGATCCCATCGGCCGGCTGGGCGCGGCGGCCGATCTCGACCGAAGCGTGTCCGGCGAGGGCGGTCCGGGCGAGCGCGTCCACCTCGGCCGATACGGTCGCGGAGAAGAGCATGGTCTGGCGCTCGTCCGGAAGCGCCGCGAGGATGCGACGCACGTCGGGCGCGAAGCCCATGTCGAGCATCCGGTCCGCCTCGTCGAGCACCAGCACCTCGAGGCGCGAGTAATCCACGTGGCCGCGCTCCATGTGGTCGAGCAGTCGGCCGGGGGTCGCGACCACGATGTCCGCGCCGTGCTTCAGCGCGCGGGTCTGCGGCTCCATGCCGACGCCGCCGTACACCGCGGCGGCCGTGAGATCGATATGCCGTCCGTACGCCCGGGCGCTCTGCAGCACCTGTTCGGCGAGCTCGCGCGTGGGCACGAGAATGAGGGCCCGAAGCGTGCGCGCAGCGCCGCCGCGCGCAAGCCGCTGGAGAATCGGCAGGATGAACGCGGCCGTCTTGCCGGTGCCGGTCTGGGCGGAACCGATCAGATCGCGACCGGCGAGCGCCAGCGGGATGGCTTCCTGCTGAATGGGGGTGGGGCGCTCGTAGCCTTCTTCGGCTACGGCGCGGACCAGCTCGGGAACCAACCCGAGGGAGGTGAATGGCATGCTGCTCCGTCCTATGGCGTAGAAGGAGAGACGTCGAGGGAGATTCGCAGAGCGGCCGGTCTGGAACAGCCGTAGGGCACACGGCTCAGACCGTACGGTTCTTCCCGTACGCAAACGGTCTCGACGGCTTACCCACTACGACTTTCGTGGGTTTTCGAACCTGGGGATTGAGCCTACCGATGTGAGGCCCGCTCCTGAGCGGGACCGTCCTGCGGGAGGATGCCAGCTCGCGGTTCTTTGCACTACAGCTTCGAAGGTAGCTCGTTGGGCGCTGAAAAGATAGGGGCTGGGATCCCGGCGGTGCTGTAGATCACCGAGTTGACAAAAGCGCTCCGTCTGGCGATGATTGCTTTGAGCGATACGAACCAGAGACCGTTCCGAGGACCTGGGCTGCCGCCCCGGTCCTCGTCGTGTTTCTGGGAGGCTCCCGTGACCGGAGGTGAGGCGGGATGGAAGTGACACTGGGCGATAGCGACCGATTGGAGTACGTCCTGAAGAAGTTCCGCCGCCAAATCACCAAAGCCGGGCTGTTCCAGGACATGAAGCGGAAACGCTTCTACGAGAGCCCGGGCGCTCAACGGCGGCGGAAGGACAAGGCTGCGGCGCGCCGCAAGGTGAAGGCCGCTCGCCGCCATGCACTCTACTAGTCAGGAGTAAACCACAGATGGCACGCATCACCGGTATCGTGAAGTGGTTCAACGACGCGAAGGGGTTCGGCTTCATCACTCCCGAGAACGGGGAGAAGGACTGCTTCGTGCACCACACCGCGATTCAGGCGGACGGGTTCAAGACGCTGGCCGAGGGTCAGCGGGTTGAGTTCGACGTCGTGCAGGGTCAAAAGGGCCCCGCGGCTCAGAACGTCGTCAAGCTCTAAACCACACACGCTACCCGAAAAGACGGCGCCGTCCGGGCCAGCCCGGACGGCGCCGTTCGTCTTTCTCCTCGAGCTAGAGCCCGAACGCCCGCCGCCGCCGCGGCGCCACCTCGCGCGACCGCAGCACGATCCTCATCGCCCGCGTCTCGAGATCGAGCTCCCAGGTCGCGATCCTCGGGCGGACAAAGTCCTCGTAGTCGCGAGCCGTGATCGAGTCCGGCGTGGCGTCCAGAAACTCCAGCAGCCGCATACGGAGCTCGAGGTAGGAGCGGCCCTCCCGGGCCGCCGCAACGCTGAGGCCGGCCTCGTCCTCGAGTTGCCGGATCACGAACCCCTGCGCCACGCCGAGCAGCCGTTGCACGATCAGGCCCTCCAGCTCGGGCCCGTCCCGCCGCGCGAGGCGCCGCGTCAGCGCCCGCACCGTACCCGGACCGCACAGCTCAAGTGCCAGCCTCCGCACCTCCGGCGTGGGCCGGCGCGCCGCCGGCGCGGTGGCGTGCTCGGCACGGGCACAGGTGGGCAGATCGTTGCGGTGCAGCCGGAGGAATTTCGCCATCGGCGTGTACAGATCGCTCCGACCGGGCGCGGGGGCCCGCCGCCGGCCGGCGACCAGGTCGGCGATGAAGCCCTCCGACACCTTCACCGCGGCTGCCAGCTCACGCGGCGTGCGGTTCAGCTCCCGGAGACGTCGCCTGAGAAGTTGACCGACGGGAACGGGGTTCTTGATCGGCGCGGCTGTAGCCATGCGACGGGCTCCTTTGAGAACGAGGAAGAGGAAGCCCGCGGATGCATCGGCGCGGGACGCACCGGCGGGTGGGAGGCACGAAATATCGCACAAACAGGCCTCGAACGGCAGGGGGCAGATGGGCCGGGAAGGGCGGCAGGGGCGGCACGGGCGGCAAGGGCGGCAAGGGCAGCAAATGGGGCAAGTTAGTGCACCTGTTACCTTTGCCGCCCCTGCCGCCTATTGCCGCCCTTGCCGTCGCAGCAACGCCACCGACCCCGCCAGGATGATCACCGCGAAGCTGAACCACTGGATCGCATAGGAGAGATGGGGGCCGTCGCTCAGCTCAGGGGCGGGCCAGCGGACCAGGCCCGGCGGTGGAGGGCGGTCGAGGGCGGTCGAGGGCGGTACCTGCTGGAGGACGAACGGCAGGAGCGGATAGGGCACGGAGTCCCGGAGCCTTGCGGGGTTCACGTCGCCCCGGCCCCGCGGTGCCAGCATGCCCAGACCCAGCACCACGGCTGAATCGGCCTCACGGTAGGCGCGCTCGTCCACGTGATACGCGTCGGGCGACGGGACCCAGCCGCGGTCCACGAGGACGGCCGCGCCGTCGGGGAGCCGCAGCGGAGTGACCAGGGCCACGCCGGGAACGCCCTGGTAACTGCGGCCGCGCCACAGTCGCTCGTGGTCGTAATCGTAGACCCCGCGAGCGTAGAGGCGGCGGCTCAGCGCCGAGTCGGCGGTGAGTGCCGACGTCACGGCCTCCGTGGGACGGTGACGGGCAGCCAGGACGGCGGCGTTCCGCGCCCGGCGCTGGCTCAGCCGCTCGAGCTGCCACAGCCCGAGCCGCGCGCACACCGTGGCGACGGCGAGGGCGACGACCAGTCCCGCGAGATCGCGGCGCGTGAGCCTCACCGCTTCCCGCGCACGAGGGCGAGCTTTTCGGGACGCGACAGGCTGCGGAGGGCCGCCTCGCGCCGCAGCGCCGCCGAGCGCGTCGGTTGCCGCTCCTGGTAGACAAGGCGCACCGGGCGGCGCGAGCGGGTGAAGGCGCTCGCCGTTCCGGCCCGATGCCGCTCCAGGCGCCGCGTGAGATCGTTCGTGATGCCGGTGTACAGCGAGCCGCCGGCGCAGCGCAGCACGTAGACGATCCACCTTTCCCGCATTCCCCAGCCTAGTCCAGTTTCGCGTCCAGCGTTATCTGAGGGATTCCCTTCAGCGCCCGCGACACGGGGCACCCGCTCTTGGCCTCTTCGGCGGCCTTCTGAAACCCCGCCTGGTCGAGCCCCGGCACCTTGCCCCGTACCGTCAGGTCCATCCGGGTGATGGTGGGGGTGCCGTTCACCATATCCATCGTGCAGGCGGCCTCGGTTTGGACCCGCGTCGCGGGCTTCCCCGCCTTCTCGAGTCCCGCCGAGAGCGCCATGCTGAGGCACGCCGCGTGCGCCGCGGCGATCAGCTCCTCGGGGTTCGTGCCTGGCTTGCCTTCGAAGCGGGTGGCGAAGGTGTAGGGCCCGGTGAACGCGCCGCTCGCCGCCTTGAAGGTCCCCTTCCCGTCCTTGAGCTTTCCCTCCCAAACCGCGGAAGCACGACTGGTCGGCATCGGAATCCCCTCGTGACATGAGTTCGCCGGGTAATCTGGCGGCGGCGCCGCCGCGACGCTACGCTATTCCGACCACCTGTGACCGCCCGGCACGGGAGATACCCTGCAGCAAGGAGCAGCCGATGGGCAGCGAGAAGCGGGTCAAACGCCCCACGAAGAAGCAGGTTACCACGCCGCGTTCCGAGCGGAGCCGGCCGGAGACGCTTCGTCTCCGCTCGCTGGCGGCGTCGCTCACCGTCAACGACCTCGCGCGCAGCATGGCCTGGTACCGCGACGTACTGGGGTTCACGGTGGGAGAGCGGTGGGAGGAGGACGGCAAGGTGCGCGGCATCCAGATGAAGGCGGGAACCTGCGACGTCATGCTCGGTCAGGACGACTTCGCCAAGGGAAGCGACCGGAAGAAGGGCGAGGGGTTCCGGCTCTGGGTCTCGACCACGCAGGACATCACGGCGATCGCGGCCCGGGTCAAGGCGAAAGGCTGGTCGCTCGACCGGGAGCCTTCCGAGACGCCGTGGGGGGATTGGGCGTTCGCGCTCACCGACCCCGACGGCTTCAAGATCACGTTCATTCAGGAGTAGCGCACCGCTGCTCGAGCCCCGTGCCCGCGCCGCGCTCGCCGCGGTGGCCGAGACGCTGGTCCCCGGCGCCGAGGCCGCGGGCCTCGCGGACCGGATGGCGCTCGCCATCGGCCGGCTCCCGCGCGAAGCGGACCGGGCCGAGCTGGTGCAGCTGCTCGGCTTGCTCGAGAGCCGCGCGGCGAACCTCGCGCTCGCGGGAGTCCCGCGCCGCTTCAGCGCCCTGTCCCTGCCCGAGCGGGAGCGCTTCCTGCGCGGCTGGGCGACGAGTTGGCTGCCCCTCAAGCGGAAGGCGTTCCAGGCGTTAAAGCGCCTCGCCGCCTTCCTTTATTACACGGCGGACGGGTCTGGGGCGTGGGAGAGGATCGGCTACCCGGGGCCGCTCGGACCTCCACCGGCCCGGCCCAAACCGATCCGGCCACTCGCCGTCACGTCCGACACCTCGCTCGACTGCGACGTCGTCGTGATCGGGTCCGGCGCGGGCGGCGGCGTGGTGGCGGGACGGCTCGCCGCGGCGGGGAAGAGCGTGGTCGTGCTCGAGAAGGGCGGCTACCTGAACGAGGCCGACTTCACACACCGCGAGGCCGAGTCGCTCGAGCGGCTGTACGACGCGCGCGGGATGCTCACCACGGAGGACCTCGGAATCCTCATCCTCCAGGGAAGCTGCCTCGGCGGCGGGACCGTGGTGAACTACACCACCAGCCTACACCACCAGCTTCCATACGCCGGACCTGGTCCGCGAACAGTGGACCCGCGAGCATCGCCTGCCGCATTTCGCTTCGCGCGAGTACACCGACTCGGTCGACGCCGCGGCCCGGCGGATCAACGCGAACACCGACCATAGTGCGCCCGGCGGACGCGACCGGGTGCTCGTCCGGGGACTCGAGCGCCTGGGCTGGCATCACGGGCTGTTACCGCGCGACGTGCGGGGGTGTCCGCAGGACGACGAGTGCGGCTACTGCGGCATGGGCTGCCGGCGCGCCGCGAAGCAGTCGACGCTCGTCACTTATCTGCAGGACGCGTTCGAGCGCGGCGCGCGCATCGTCGTGCACTCCGACGTGCGGCGCGTGATCCTCGAGCGCGGCCGGGCGGTGGGAGTGGAGGCAATGGTGAGCGAAGCGGCAGCGGATGCCCGGCGGCCGGTGTCGCTCGTGGTGCGCGCCAAAGCGGTGGTGATCGCCTGCGGCGCGATCCATTCTCCCGCCCTACTGAGGCGCTCCGGCGTGTCGCTCCCCGCGTTGGGCCGGCACCTCGCGCTGCATCCCTCGACCGGACCGGCACGATCCAGGCGCGCTACTCCGACCAGTTCGCCGACCTCGACTCGGGCTACGGCTTCAAGTTCGAGACCGTTCCGATGCACCCGTCGCTCGCCGCGATGGGCTTCCCGTGGGAGTCGGGCGCCGGTCATCGCGCGCTCATGGCCCGGCTGCCACGGGTCGCTTTCGTGGGCATCTTGCTCCGCGATCGGGACGGCGGCCGCATCGGCGTGGATCGGAGCGGCAATCCCGTCGTGCGCTACCGGCCCTCGCGCTACGACCTCGGTCACCTGCGGCGCGGCATCGCGGCCGCAGCCCAGCTCCTCGAGGCCGCCGGAGCGCGCGAGATCTGGAGCGCGCAGGCGCGCTACGTCGCCTACCGGCCCGGCGGGGGGGCGCACGCCCATTGGCTCGAGCGCGTGGACGCGGCGGGCCTCGGCCCCAACCAGCTCCTCCTCGTCACCTTCCACCAGATGGCCTCGTGCCGGATGGGCGCGAGCGCGAAGACTTCGGTCGTGAATGCCGACAACCAGGTGTGGGGCGTTCCCGGACTCTACGTGGCGGACGCGAGCGTCTTCCCGTCGGCCTCGGGCGTGAACCCGATGCTCACGATCATGGGGATCGCGCATCGGGCCGCGGGGATCATTGCAAATCGGATTTGAGTGAAGTGACCGGCGAGTGCGGAATGCGGAATGTCAGGGCGGGCTTCGAACCGCGAGATCTCGCTTGCTCGGCAACCCATCAATTCCGCATTCCGCACTCCGCACTCCGCACTCTCCTCGGGGGAACCGCATGCTCCCGTTACTCACCGCCCTCTCGCTGGCGCTCCAGTCTCAAGTCGCCGACACCTCCCCGTTCCGGCCCCTCCCCCTCCCCCTCCCCGCACCGAACCGCGTCCGCGGCGCGTCGGGCGCACCCGGGCCCGATTATTGGCAGCAGCGCGCCGACTACGTGATCCGCGCGGCGCTCGATACCGCCACGCAGACGATCCACGGGACGGAGCGCGTCCACTACGTCAACCACTCGCCCGACACGCTCGCGTTTGTGTGGGTGCAGATCGAGCAGAACATCTTCGCGCCGAACTCCATCACCTACGTGCTGAACCAGCCGCCGCTCCATTTCGCGGGCGGGGCGATCTTCGACTTCACGGGCAAGGGCTTCATCGGTGGAATCACGATCGAGCGGTTCGCGGCGGGTGGGCGAGAGCTCGAGCGCACCGAGTACGGCACGATGATGCGGGTCGAGTTGGCGCCCCGGCTCCCGCCGACGGGCGCGATCGACTTCGACGTCGCCTGGCACTTCCCCGTGCCGCCGTACGGCGGCGGGCGCATGGGCCGGATCGGCAGCCGGCTGTACGAGATCGGCCAGTGGTACCCGCGGATGGTCGTCTACGACGACGTCCACGGCTGGAACCCCCTCCCCTATATCGGCGCGGGCGAGTTCTACCTGGAGTATGGCGACTACGACGTGGCGCTTACGGTCCCCGGCGGATTCGTCGTGGCGGCGACCGGTACGGTGATGAACCCGGCCGCCGTGTGGACACCGACCCAGCGCGCCAGGCTTGCAAGGGCGCGCACGTCGGCGGAGCGGGTGCAGATCATCAGCAGGGAGGAAGCGGAAGCGAACCGGGCTCGCGCGGGGAGGGCCACGAAGACATGGCGTTTCACCGCGCGGAACGTGCGCGACTTCGCCTGGGCGGCGTCGCCTGACTTTCGCTGGGACGCTTCCAGCTGGAAGGGCATCCTGATCCAGACCTTCTACCGCCCCAGCGCCACGCCGTGGGAAGAGGCAAACAGGATGGCCTGGTTCACCATCAAGCATTTCAGCGAGACGTGGGGGACCTACGCCTGGCCGCAAGCCACGAGCGTCGAGGGCCTGGTCGAGGGGATGGAGTACCCGATGATCACGTTCGTGCCCTCGATCGAGAAGCGTGAGGACCAGTTCTGGGTGCTTACCCACGAGCTCGGGCACGAGTGGTTTCCGATGATGGTCGGCTCGGACGAGCGGCGCTATCCGTGGATGGACGAGGGGTTCAACACGTTCATCGACTACGGCTCGGCCGAGGGCTATTTCAAGGGGACCGCGTACGGCGACACCGTGCGGCGCGAGCTGTTGACGGATTATCGAGTGTCGGCCGTGCCGGGGAACGAGCAGCCGCTGATCGACCGGCCGGTCGAGCAGCGCGACCTCGCCTGGGCCGCTTACCAGAAGCCGGCGCTGATGCTCACGATCCTGCGTGATGCGCTGCTGGGGAGGGAGACATTCGAGCGGGCTATGCGGGAGTACGTGCGGCGCTGGACGTTCAAGCATCCCCAGCCGACGGACTTCTTCCGGACGATCGAGAACGTGTCGGGGAGGGACCTCGACTGGTTCTGGCGCGAATGGATCTTCACGACCGCCCGGCTGGACCAAGCAGTGGACTCCGTCACGCAAACCGGGGACACCGCTTTCATCTATTTGTCGACCCGCGCTGAGATGGTGCTTCCGGTCACGCTCGAGCTGCGCTATGCCGACGGCTCGACGGAAATGCGGGACTATCCGATCGAGATGTGGAACCTCGGCACGCACTTCACGGCGCGGGTGGGGACGGCGAAGCGGGTGGTGGGGGTGGTGGTCGATCCACGCGACGTCTACCCGGACGTCGACCGGGCGAACAACCGCTGGGGGAAGTGAACGGCGTGTCGTTTCAAGGCTGCTGTGGGGGCCCCGGCGAGCCGCCCGAACCGCTCCCGAACAGCGGTCCCACAGAGGTCACGATAGCGACGAGCGCCGCGGCACCCACGCCGAGGAGGAGCGCCGTCCGCGCCCCCGAGACTCGCCGCTGTTCGAGCTGTGCGATTTGGTTGCGCTGGATCGTGACGTGACTGCCCAGGCCCGGGTAGTCGGTGCCCGCGTCCGACGTGAACCGTTCCGCGACGAGCACGAGAGAATCCACGTCCACGTAGGCCACCCTACCGGTCGTCACGGTCACCTGGCGTACCGTGACGTCCTGCAGGGGCACCTGGAGCGGCACGGAGAGTCTGGCAACCACGTCCGAGCCTCGCGCAGGAGTGGCGCCCCCCAGCACGGCATAACTGAAGCACCCGCCGAGGAACAGGGGAAGGAGAATCACGATCGAACGCACAACCGGCTCCGATCTCAGGGAGGCCCGAGGCG
>QHVD01000331.1 GCA_003222235.1 Gemmatimonadota bacterium
GAGGCACGCGAGCGGCAGCGCCGTCGATGCGAACAGCTTGCCGTCGTGGCCCGGCGACGGGTAGGAGGCCATGAGTCCGGACAGCTCGTAGGCGAGTCCGGCGATCACCGAGCCGGTCCAGGACACGCGCAGGCGCCGCAGCAGCCAATAGGTGAAGAGCCCCGCGAGGACGTAGTGCAGCACGAAGTCGAGGTTCACGACCGTTGCGACTGGGAGGACGAGGCGCAGGAACGACGTCGGGTAGAAGATGTCCCCGTGGCCCGCGGCGACGAACGGCAGCCCGCCGAACAGTTCGGGGTTCCAGAGCGGCACGTGCCCCAGGCGGTGCCACCACTCGGCGCCCCACGCGCGAAACGCGTAGCCGGCCGCGTACTGATCGCCGCCCGGGGCAGCCAGCCACTTTCCCTGTATCATGGGGAGGGAGAGCAGCGCCACCCACAGCGTGAAGAGACCCGTGGCGACGAGGGTCGGCCGCTTAGGTTCGTACACCAACGTCCTCCTTGGTCCGCCCGGTGACGAGCATGACGCCGAGGGGTGCGGCTGCCTCGCAAAGGGTCAGGAGCACTCGTGAGCCGACGCTCAGCGCCACTGCGCCCCCACTGCCGAGCGTCGGCGTGAGCAGCCCGATGAACACCAGCTCTCGAACGCCGACCCCGCCCGGAGCAAACAGCGCCAGCAGGCCCAAAATGTAGCCGAGCGCGAACACGCCCGCGGCGGTCGTGAGGGGGAGCGACCCGGGAAGGCCCAAGCCGCGGGCGAGCAGCCAGAACGCGAGGCCGTACGACCCCCAGCTCACGAGGGTCAGGGCTGCGCTCTCGGCCACGGCCGCGAGGGGGAGGGGCTTGAACTCGCTCCCCCCCCCCGCCCCCCCCGCCCCTCGTCCCACGAGCCCGGCCAGCCACCGGGCGCCCCGTTGCCACGCGAGGAACCCGATTGTGCCCACGGCGGCGAGCGCCGCCGCGGCGAGCCGCAGAGGCGACTCGGCGGAGGGCGTAGCCCCGGCCACGACGGCCACGGCGGTTCCCAATCCCACGGCCTGGACCGCGAATGCCGATGCGCTGGCCGCCCAGGGTTCGACGCCGGCGCGCTGGGCCAGGACGATGAGCCCGGCCACGCTCCACACCTTGCCCGGCACGTAGCGGCCGAGATTCACGACCAGCCAGATGCGCGCGGCGCGACCGTAGCCGAGGTGCTGCCCCCACCCGGCGAGGATCCTGCGCCATGACTCGATCTGGATCGCGTAGGTGACGAACACCGCGAGCACCGACAGCGCGAGCCATCCCGCCTTGGGCGCGAGCGTCACGTGGAGCGAGCGGAATTCCGTCCAGTTTCTGGCGACGGCGCGCCACACCATCAGGGCGACGACCGCGGCCACGGCGATTTGGGCGCTCCACCACAACGCCTTACGCACTGTCGCGTTCCGGCTGGAGCGCCTGGCGATACAGCGCCTCGAACCGCTCCGCCACCGCGGCGGGATCGAAGCGGCGCCGCAACTCCGCGCCCGCCTCGGCGGCGAGGCGGCGGGCGGCCGCATCGCGGGCGAGCTCGTCGATCGCGTCCGCCAGCTCGCCCGCGTTTCCGGGGGAGACGCGCCGGCCAGGCCCCTGCTCCGGGACGATGTCCGTCACGCCGCCGCCGTCCGCGGCCGCCACGACAGGCACTCCCAGCATCAGGGCTTCCGCCGCCGCGAGCCCGAGCCCTTCCCTGGCTGCGGGAAACGCGAATACGTCCGCGTCCCCGACCGCCTGCGGGATGCGGTCCGGTGGCACCTCACCGAGGAACCGCGTCTCGCCGGCGATGCCCAACTCGGCGGCGCGGCGCTCCAGGTAGGGGCGTTCCGGCCCGTCGCCCACGATCGTGAGGGGGAGCGCGCGCCCGCGCTGCTTCAGCAGGGCGACGGCCTCGACCACGAGATCGACGCGCTTCTGCTTCGAGAGCCGCCCTACGGTGACGACCCCGCCGCCGCCCGCGCTCGTGCGAGCGAACGCCCGCACGTCCACCGGCATCGGCTGGACGGCGATGCGCCTGGCGTCGAGGCCGGCGACGGACGCAGCGCGGTTCGCGAGGTAGGTGGACACGGCAGTCACCAGCGCCGCGCCCGGCAGCACGCGCCGCGCGACCCATCGCGCCGCCGCGAAGCGCTCCAGCAGTGCCACGTCGGTGCCATGCAGGGTGACGACGTACGGGCGGCGCGCCAGCCATGCGCTGATGCCTCCCGGAGCCCACCAGTGCGCGTGCACCAGGTCGATGTGCCCGTCGCTGCAGATCCCCGCGATTGCGCGCGCCTGGCGCACGACCAGCGACGTGGCCGCGGACAGCCCCCATGGGGTCCTGGCGGCGGCCACCATTCTCCCGCGGTACGCGAGCGTTTCCCAGCGCGCGGGCGCATAGCGGACGCGTGTGACCGGCACCTGATGGCGGACTTCCTTCCCTCCCCTCCCCTCATCCGCCGGCGCGATGACGTGCACCGCGTGGCCCCGATGCACGAGCGCCAGCACCAACCGCTCGACGAAGGCGCCGGCCACATCGCCGTCCCAGCGGGGGTAGGCGTGCGTCACGCACGCGAGGTTCAAGTCTTCACGAACCGATAGACGATGGAGCGCGCGAGCAGGGCCCACATTGGGATCGGCGGGTGCAGATAGGTCCCGCCCGTGCGCTCGAGCCGGAAGCCGTTCATCTCGCCCAGCTTCGTCATGGTCTGACGGGTCCAGCCGTAGATGTGGCCTTGACGGTCGGGGATCCGGAGCACGTTCCAGATGATCTCTTTGAGGTGGTACGGGTTCGGCACCGAGAGGACCAGCACGCCGCCGGGCTTGAGCACCCGATGAATCTCGCCGAGCGTGCCGTAGGGGTTCGGGACGTGCTCCAGCACTTCGATGCAGAACACGAAGTCGTATGCGCCATCCGGGAACGGGATGCCGTTCGAGATGTCCTGGATCAGCACGTCCGGGCCGGCGAACTCGGGAGCGATGTCGATCCCCTGGTATTTCACCCCCGGGGGCAAGAAGCCGCGCAGCCCGCCGTCGCGGGCGCCGATGTCCAGCACGGCGGCGCCCGTGGGGACACGGGCGAGCCGGGCCGCCTTGCGGAACCGCATCCGCTCCTCGCCCGGCGAGCGCCAGGCGGTGCGGGCGGTGTAGAACGCGGTGAGCTCGCGGGAGGCGGGGGCGATCTTCGCTGCCATAAGTGACGTGGAGAGAATGTAATAGCCGCTCTACCAAACCGAACCCCCCGCTCGGGAACGGGTCTGCTCGGTGACGTCACCGATCTGTCGGAGGTCCCGGCCGCCGGCGCAGCTGCTCGAGCTCCCGCTGCAGAGCCCGCACCTCCTCCTGCATCGTCGCTACCATCTCCCCGAGGAAGCCGACGACAAACAGCGCCAGTCCTCCGATGATGAGGAGGAGGACCAGGTAGAGGAACGCCCGATTGCCATGCTGGAAGGCGAAGCGCTCGATGAGGGCATACACGCCGACGGCGATGCCGAGGAAGATCAGCACGGCGCCCGGCAGCCCGAAGAACAGCATCGGCTTCCGGCCGAAGCGCAGCTGGAACCACACGGACAGGAGGTCCAGCACGCCCACCGGGATGCGCCCGATCCCGAATTTCGATCTCCCCGCGGTGCGCGGGTACAGCGGCACGGGGTGCTCGGCGACCCGGAATCCCTGGGCCGCCGCGATGACGACCATGAACCGATGCCAGTCGGGCCGCGCCGGTACGGCGTCCACCACCTCGCGCCGGTAGGCCTTCACCGAGTTGAGATCGGTGACCCGGATGCCGAACAGCCAGCGGCACAGCTGGTTGTACACGGCGGAGACGAAGCGCCGGTCGTAGTGTCCCTGCTTGGCCCCCGTCACGAGGTCCGCCTCGCCGGCGAAGATCGGCGCCACGAGCCCGGGGATGTCGGCCGGGAGATACTGCAAGTCCGCCGGGAAGAACACGAATACGTTGCCGCGCGCCACCTCGGCCCCCGACCGGAGCGCGTCCGCGATGCCGCGCTGGGTGCGGTGCGAGACGACGCGGAGGAACGGGTACCGCGCGCTGAGGTCCCGGAGGACCTCGGCGGTCCCGTCGAGGCTGCCGTCGTTCACGATGACGAGCTCGCAGGCGTAGGGGAGCGGCAGGAGCGCGTCGCGCGCCTGGCGGACCAGCTCGGGAAGGTTTTCGGCTTCGTCTTTCGCGGGAACGAGCACGCTCACCTCGGGCGCGACGGCCCCGGTGGCGAGGCTCATAGGCGCTTGCGCATCCGGGCCGGTAGGACGCCCAGCTGGTCGCGGTACTTCGCGACCGTGCGGCGGGCGATCCTGACCCCGCGCTGGGCGAACAGCTCGACGATCTGCTGATCGGTGAGCGGGTTCTTCGAATCCTCGCCGTCCACCATCTTCTGGATCTGGGCCTTGATGGAGCGGGCGCTCGCGTCCTCGCCCGTCGTCGTGGATAGGCCGCTCGAGAAGAAGAACTTGAGCGGCAAGAGGCCCCGCGGCGTCTGCACGAATTTCTCGTTCGTCACCCGGCTCACGGTGCTCTCGTGCATGTTGATGACGTCCGCCACCTCGCGCAGCGTGAGCGGCTTCAAGTACTCCACCCCCTTCTCGAAGAAGTCGCGCTGCCGGTCCACGATGAAGTTCATCACCTTGAGCATCGTCTGGCGGCGCTGCTCGATCGCCTGGATCATCCAGTGCGCGCTATTCATGCGCTGGTTGATGAAGTCCTTGTTCTCGCCCTGGAACTTCTTCTTGTCGCGCGCGATCTCCTGGTAGGTCCTGGAAATCCGGAGCCGCGGCAGGCCGGCGTCGTTCAGAAAGACGTGGTAGTGGCCGTCGATCTTCTCGACCACGAGGTCCGGGATGATGTAGGCGTCGTTCGCCGGGGAATGCTGGAGGCCCGGCTTGGGGTCGAGCTTCGCGAGCTCGTCGGCGACCTTCTGCACCTCGGCGGCGTCGAGCCCGAAGCGCTTGCCCAGGTCGCTCCAGCGATGCGCCTTGAGATCCTCGAACGCCTCCTTCACCAAGCGGTAGGCGAGGGTCCCGGTCTCGTTGCGCGCCTCGAGCTGGAGCAGCAGGCATTCCCGCAGGTCGCGCGCCGCCACGCCGGGCGGGTCGAACTTCTGGATGATACGGAGCATCGCTTCGGCGTCGGCCAGGGTGTACGGCTCGACCCCCTTCTCGTCCTGGGATTCGTCCGCGTACTGCTGGAGCAGGTTGTTGGCGCCGGCGACGATCTCTTCGGGCGACGCTCCGAGGTAGCCGTCCTCGGCGATGTTGCCGATGAACTCCTCGGCGAGGAGCCGCTGGCGCGGCGTGAGATCGAGCATCTGCATCTGCTCGCGCAGGTACTCGGAAAGGCCCTTCGTCTCGACCGAGACCGGCTCGGTGTACTCCTTGGCCTCGCTCATGTCGCGCGGCGGCACACCGCTGTCGCTCCCGTCGTCGAGCAGGATGTCCTCCCAATTGGGCTCGTCCTCTTTCTCTTTCTCCTTCTTCTCCTGCTCCGCGCCGTCCTCGGAGAGCGAGACCTCGGTCTCCTCCTCCGGCTCCTCCAGCTCCAGGAATGGATTGCCGAGCAACTCCTGCTTGAGGTGCTGCTGCAGGTCGAGCAGCGGCATGTAGAGGAGGTCCATCGCCTGGTAGAGGCGTGGATTGATCCGCAGGTCCTGGCGGAGCGACGTCTGTTGGTGCAGGCCCGTCTTCATGCGGCTTGCGTCAGCCGCGCCCGGAGGCGCGCGGTCAGGGTGGGACCGAGATAGAGATTCGCCACGCGGTCGTCGAATACCAGCTCGCGCACGGTGCCCGAGACCTGCACCTTGCCTTCGAACATGATGTAGGCGCGATCCACGATGTCGAGCGTTTGCTCGACGTTGTGGTCCGTGATCAGCACACCGATCCCGCGGTGCCGCAGCCCCGCGACGATCGTCTGGATGTCGTGCACGGCGATGGGGTCGACCCCGGCGAACGGCTCGTCGAGCAGCATGAACTTGGGCTCCGTCACGAGGGCTCGGGTGATCTCGAGCCGCCGCCGCTCGCCGCCCGAGAGCTGGTAGCCCTTCTGACGGCGCAGATGCTTGATGTCGAGCTCGTCGAGCAGCTTCTCCAGCCGCGCGGCCCGCTCGCCCTCGTCCAGTCGCAGCGTCTCGAGGATCGCCCGGAGGTTCTCCTCGACCGTGAGCTTCCGGAACACCGACGGCTCCTGCGCGAGGTAGCCGATCCCCATGCGGGCGCGCCGGTACATCGGTTGTTCGGTCACGTCGCGTCCGTCGAGCAGAATCCGGCCGCCGTCGGGGCGGATTAACCCGGTGATCACGTAGAATGTGGTCGTTTTCCCGGCCCCGTTCGGGCCGAGCAGACCCACGATCTCGCCCTGCTCGAGCCGCGCGCTCACGTCGTTCACCACGCGGCGCCCCTTGTAAATCTTCACCAGCGCGCGCGCTTCGAGGAGACTGGCCCCGGCCACCCGGGGCTGCACCGCGCTCGTCGGCTCGGCCCGCGCCAGGGCCCGCTCGGCGGCCTCGAGCAGCCGGTCGGCGGCGGCGGGATCGGCCCGCAGCTCCTCCCAGGCCTCGCGTGTGAAGGTGACGGGGGCGTCCTCCTCCAGCATGCCGAGCGGGTAGGTCACGACCTGGAGCAGCGCCAGCCGCGGCAGTACCGATGTCCTCAAGCTCGCCCGGAACTCTTCCACCGATAGGCTGCCGAGCTCGGGGAGGCTCGCGCCCTGGGCGTGGGCCCGGAGCTTCAAGAACTCCTCCCGGTACGCCACGGCCAGGTCGCCGAATCTGGCGTGGCCCTGCCTGTCCGCGACGCGGGCGAGGGCCGCCGCCGCGAGCGCGAGCGAGGAGTCCCGCGCGGCGAAGAGGTCGGAGAGGCGCCACGGCGTCTCCGGGGGGGAGGACGGGGGCACGGGGGGGGGGGCCAGGAGGTGGTCCGGCGGGATGGGAGGCGTGGTCATCGCGTCTCCGGCTTTTTCGTGGTGTCCGCCGGCGCCGGCGGCTTCGGCTCGAGCTGCACGCCATCGGCGCGCCCGCTCACGATGACGCGGTCGATCTTGTCGCCCGTGAGCGCGATGTCGATCTTGTCGCCGCGCGAGTAATTGAGAGACGGGCCGGCGGTCGAGTCCTTCTGGTTATAGAGATGGGTGAACGAGCGGGCCGAGCCCCACGCGATGAGCTGGTGCAGCTTGCTCTTCGTCCTGCCCCCACTCGCCTCTCCGTGCGGATCTCTCCGCTTGCTCCCCCGAGAGCCACTGCTCTCACTGCTCCCTCGATCGCCGGAAGCGGAGTCCGGTTCCTGGATCCAGTGCGCGGCGAGCGAGTCTCCGGTCATCCAGTCCACGTCCGCAGTAGGGGTGGAATCGCGCTTCGAGCGCGACAAAGCCTTCCCGAACGCGCGGGCCTCGGTGAGGACCTCGTTCGGGGTGTCGAGCGCCAGGGAATCGGCCTCGATGGTGTAGCGCGCCGACACCGCGTTGGCGCGCGATGTCGAGTCTTTCCTTCCCCAGGCAAACGCCTGCTGCAGCTTCCGCTGGTCGAGCAGGAGATCGATCGTGTCGGCGGTGAGGCGCCAGTCCGAGCCGGTGGCGACCCCGTTCCCACGCGCTCTCACACTGCGGACCTCGCGGGCCTTGAAGCCCAGCTCGATGCGGGTGCCGGTGAGCGTGTAGGGGCGCGCCCCCTTCCCTTGGACGGCCGGGTTGCCGACGAGGAGGCCGAAGCCGGCACGCTGGTCGAGCTGCATCGAGTCCCCACGCGCCGTGATGTCGGAGCGGTCGATGGTCGCGCTACCGCCGCCCCACATCTGATCGTTGCCTCTGAAGCGCACGCGGTCGGTGACGATGACGTACGGCTCGCCCGAGTCGGG
>QHVD01000547.1:0-1859 GCA_003222235.1 Gemmatimonadota bacterium
TACAGCAGGCTCAGCGCCGAGGCCGAGATGACCGCCTGCTTAACAGGAACGCCGGCGTGCTTCTGGGCCTCTTCCAGGTAGCGAACGGCGTACGTCCGATATCGGAAGGGACCTGCGGTCAGCCGCGGGAGCCGCCGCGTGTGACCATCGGCGAAAGGGATGGTGACGCCGTCCGGCGCAAGCGCCTCGAGCCCCTCGATCGGATACGTGGCAAAACTGGGTTTGGTCTGTTCTCCGTCGGTGACGATCGGCGACCCGGTAGCCTCGAAGCGCTGGACGGTGTCCCGGATCGCCCGGTCTTGCAGCGACCGAAGCTTCTCGAGGGAGATTCGGCCGGCCGCAAACTCCCGCATTCCGGCGACCAGCTCCGGCGGCCTCGGAATGCTACCAATCGGCTCGGTGGGAATCGGCATGCGCCCAATCCTATCGGCGGGAGCCGTAGGCTGTCAAATGAAACGGGCGTAGTGAAGAACGTGCCTTCGTGATGGGTTGCTCCTCGTCAAGCGCCGCGTGCAGGCGCGGTCGCCGCGTCCGCCGCGCCCGCCGCGCCGCGCCGGGACCATGGCTCTTCTTGCGCGGCCCTCATGATGAAGGTCGCTCCCTGCCCATCCACTCCCGGATGTACGGCGCGCAGTGCCGCAGCTCGATGCCCTCCGCTTCGCAGGCGATGAGAAACCGCACGGCCGTGACGTCCACCAGCGTCACCTCGTCCAGGTCGAGCACGAGCCGCGGGCGGTGCTTCTCGACTTGGGCCCGTAGCTCGTCCAGATACTCCGACTCGACGTAGCCGATTAGCCGGAGCGTCGCGGCCCGGCCGTCGGACGCCGTTTCGATCTTCAGGGTCACCTGCCGGATTCCGCGGCCATGCGCGGTTGAAGGGAAGCAAGCGCCGCGCCATGGCGAACTGCTTCTAGAGCGGGCACTTGGCTTCGGCGATGATGCCGATGGATCGGCAATTGCCGAACGGTCGGCGCGCGTCGGCGGGCGCTCGAGACCTAGCGGACTCGAAACGAGACTGTGTCGATGCGCAGGGCTTTGATCTTCGATTCGAGCGTCTGGCGCGGAATGCCGAGCTTCGCCGCGGCGCCCGAGGGCCCGGAGATCCGTCCCCCAGACGCCGAGAGTGCCGCCTCGATCAGCTCCTTCTCGCCCTCGGCGAGCGTGGTGACCTGGCGCGCCACCCGCTTGGACGGGAAATGCGGTTTTCCCTTGAGCCACGACTCGTCGATTGCGAACGTCTCGCCATCGCACAACACCACGGCACGCTCGATCACGTTCTGCAGCTCGCGCACGTTCCCGGGCCAGTCGTAGGCTTGAAACAGCTCCAGCGTCTGCCGCTTGATGTTGCGGATGCTCTTCCCCGCCTTCTTGGCGTAGCGCTCGACTAGATATGCGACGAGGACGGGAATGTCATCCGCGCGCTCGCGCAACGGGGGGATCCGAATGGGAAACACATTCAGACGGTAATACAGATCCTGACGGAACGCGTCATGCTCTACGGCGGCCTCGAGATCGCGGTTCGTGGCAGCCAGGACGCGCACATCCACGGCCATGGGCAGACTGCTGCCCACGCGCTCGAACTCCCGCTCCTGGAGCACGCGCAAGAGCGCGATTTGGGTGTCGGCGGGAAGCTCCCCGATTTCATCCAGGAAGATCGACCCGCCGTCGGCCGCTTCGAACCGCCCGAGCCGGCGCTGCAGCGCGCCCGTGAACGCCCCCTTTTCGTGCCCGAACAGCTCCGAGGCGATGAGCGACGGTGGAATGGCCGAGCAGTTCACCCGAATGAAGGCGCGAGTCGATCGCCTCGACCGCTTGTGAATGGCGCGCGCGACCAACTCCTTGCCGGTCCCGGTTTCACC
>QHVD01000547.1:1879-2267 GCA_003222235.1 Gemmatimonadota bacterium
ACCGTCGAATCGGTCTCGGCCACCTTCGCCACCTGCGCCAGGATGGGCCGCAGGGCCGGGGATGAGCCGACGATCTCCTCGAACATCGAGGAGCGGTCGATATCTTCGCGCAATGCGAGGTTTTCGTTGCGCATCCGCTCTTCGGCCTGCCTGCGATCGTCGATATCCGTGCCCGTCGCGTACCAGCGAACGATATGTCCCTGCTCGTCCCGTAGCGGGTTGTAGCGGATGAGGAACCAGCGATACTGCCCATCGTTGCGTCGGGCGCGTTGCTCGTACTCGAACGGCACTCCGCGCGCGAGGCCCTCCCGGCGCTCGTCCTGCAGCCGGGCCAGATCCTCCGGGTGAAAGATTCGGTTCCGCACGTCCGGGGCCTTCATCTCGTCCA
>QHVD01000556.1 GCA_003222235.1 Gemmatimonadota bacterium
TAAACGAAGCGGCCGAAGCTGATGTTCGCCGACTGCACCTGGGGGTCCGGGTAGGTGTTGAAGACGTTGTCCCCGCCGATGGCGAGCCGGACGCCCCGCTGGAGCTCGTACGAGAGGTCGAGGTCGAAGAGCGTCTTGGCGCCGAACCGCTCGTCGTTGGCCGGGCCGCTCGGGTTCCGATAGAAGATCGTGCCGTAATAGGTGGCCCGCGCGAGCCCGGCGAAACGCCCCCGGGCGTACCGTGTCGTGAGGCCGCCCTTCTCCCGCGGGAGCGCGTCCTCGAGCCGGTTTCGGTCCTCGCGGTTCAGCAGGATGTTGCGGACCGCGGCGAGGTTCCCGGTGGTGAACGTATCGGCCATCGCCTGTGGGACGTTCACGCGACGGACCTCGGTCTTCGTGAAGTTCGCCGACCCGGTCAACGAGAGCGTGCCGCCAGCGAGGTTGCGGCTGTGCGTCACGACGACGTCCAGTCCGATGGTGCGCGTGTCCACCGCGTTGGTGAAGAACTGCGCGGTCGTGACGCCGAGCCGCTGGAACGGCGCGAGCAGCCGCCGGACGACCGCGCCGACGGCGGGGTTGGAGCTCTGGAACTGGCTCGACAGCACGATGCGGTCGTCGATGGTGATGCGATAGCCGTCCGCCGTGACCGACCAGCTGCTGGCGGGCCGTACGACGAGGCCGAGGCTCAAGTTGACCGAGCTCTCCTCCTTGAGCGGCGGCACGCCGAACGTTTGCGTCACCCGGCTCTCGTTGTTGCTCGTGAGGATGCGGTTCGGAACCAGGTTCCCGCTCGCGTCGATCACGAACTGGTTGCTCACGTTGTTGAACCACGCCTGGCCGAGCGAAGGAGCGCGGAACCCCGTGCTCGCGGCCGCCCGCAGCCCGAGCGCGGGCACGACCTGAAACCGGGTGGCCACCTTCCAGTTGAAGGTGCGGCCGAAGTCGCTGTAGTCCTCGAGCCGCCCGCCCAGGTCGAGCAGGAGGCGCTCGCTGACCTGGCTCTCGAACCCGCCGTACGCGCTGAGGCTGTTGCGCGTGCGGTCCACCTGGTTCGACGGCTGGAACCCCGGGAACACCTGGGCGCCGGACTCCTTGGGCGCGCCCGACGACGTCGTATCGAAGTCGATCCCGGGCCGCGTCCCGCCGTTGCCGAGCTGCCAGGAGGCCTCCTCGCCCGCTTCGATCTGATACTCCTCCCGGCGGAACTCGGCGCCCGCGACGAACGAGAGGGAGCGCAACCCGCCCCAGGCGCCGAGCGGCCGCACGACGTCGAGGTTGCCGACCGTCTGGTCGAAGGACAAGCGCCCCGCGTCGAAGGTGGTGGGGCTGGCAGCCCCGATCGAGGCGTTGTCCGAGTTGTCGACAAAGAAGTGGAACGCGTTCCGGCCCCGGGTGACGCTGAAGTCCACGTCCCAAGCGTTCACGGTACCGCGCACGCCGGCGGCCGCCGAGTGGTCGTCGATGTTCGTGTGGATGTCCGGGAGAAAGCCGAAGGGGTACAGCTGGGGCACCACCCGCCCCGGCTGGTTCGGCAGGCGAAAGAAGCCGGCCGAGAGGCCGTCCCGGTGCCCGAGGCCGCCGAAGCTGTAGAACTCGGCGGTCTCGCCGAGCGGCACCACCGTGTTGTAGAACGCCATCCCCTCGGTCGCCGCGCTCTGCCCCACGCGCATCGTGAAGTCCTGGCGCGTGAGCCCGTGCCGCCCGAGCGAGTCCTCGTCGATTGCCCGCAAGGAGTCGCTGTAGGGCACGTTATCCGGCACCCAAATCGGGCCCGAATACGGTGCCGCCCGGCTGGTCGCCCCGCGGTTGAGATATTCCGCCGTCACGTTGAAGAAGCCCCGGTCCGCGATCGCGAAGCCGTAGTTGGCATCGGCCTTGACCTGATCGCCGTCGTGGTGATCGGGTAGTCCCGAAAACGCGCCCCCGCCCGGCGTCGAGCCCACGGTGCTACTCACCTCCAGATGCTCGGTCTGGCGCTTGAGCACGATGTTGATCACGCCGGCGATGGCGTCCGAGCCGTACTGCGCCGATGCGCCGTCGCGCAGCACCTCGATGCGCTCGATCGCGGCCGCGGGGATCGCGTTCAAGTCCACGCCCACCGTGCCGCGGCCGAACGTGCCGTTCACGTGGACGAGCGCGCTCGTGTAGCGCCGCTTTCCGTTGACCAGCACGAGGACCTGATCGGGGCCGAGCCCGCGCAGGCTCGCCGGATTGACCTGATCCGAGCCGTCGGCGATGGTCTGGTGGGACGCGTTGAACGAAGGGGCGAGCGTGGCGAGCATCTGGTTGACTTCCGTCAGGCCCGTCTCGGTCATTTCCTGCGCCGAGATCACGTCGACCGGCACCGGCGTCTCGGTGGCGGTGCGGGAGGTGCGCGCGCCCACGACGACGACTTCGTTGAGAGAGAGCGGCGTCGCCACGAGCGTGAAGTCGGCGGTGACGGTCTGGCCCGCCGCCACCGTGACGCGCCGCTCCGCGACGTCATAGCCGATGAGCCGCGCGCGGACCGTGTGCGTGCCCGGCGGCACGCTCAAGGAGTACCTGCCCTGCGCGTTGGTCAGGACGCCGCGCGCGGTTCCGGCGATCACGACGCTCGCGCCCGCCAAGGGCGCAGCCCCCTGGGCGGCGACGACGGTGCCGCTGACCGTGCTGTTCTGCTGAGCGGCGACGCCCGCGTTCCCGAGCAGGGTCGCCGCCCAGACCAGGCAAACGAGTTTCAGTGTCACAGGCAGCTCCTGGACGATGAAGCTGTCGGCCGATGATGGGCTTGGCAATGCCTGGCAGGAATGCCCGCGGAGAGGCAGATTGGGGCGTGCCGCGTCCCCTCTCTTCCGGCGATCAGCGCGAGCGCGCCGATCGGCGCAACCTGCTCGATCGGCGCAGCGGGATCGATCAGCGCTCCGGTGACCGCCGTCTGGCGCCCGTCACGGCCAAGCCCGAGCGGCGCGTGGGACGCGACCGTCGCGCGGGTGTGGATCGGCGCAAGCCCAGCGTGCGGCGCGGCGTGCTCGAGCGGCGCGGACCGGAGAGCGTCGCGGAGCACATCCGCAACGCGCTCCAACTGCTCGCCAACGTGGCGGAATCGGGGAGGCTCGACCTCGAGCAACTCCGCGACCTCGACGCGGCGATGTTCCGGCTGCGGTTCGCCGTCGACCGGCTGGAGCGGGCGGCCGACTAGTGCCGTTCCAACTATTCGCGCCAGGTCGTCGGAAGCGCATACTGGCTGAAGGACCTGGTGCCCGAGTCTCGGCGAGTTTGGCGGATCAAGTTGGAACGGCACTAGAGAGGGTGCTGAAAACCCCCCTGAAGAGTCGCGACGTGGGTTGATTGGACGCCCTGAAGGGCGCCCTCGGCCCGAGCGCGTCCTGAAGGACGCTGGCGCGCCACCGTCTTTCGGGACGGACCCCACACCCCGCGGCCGCCTCTCGTAAACTTGCCTTGCGACGATGCGCCCGGGAGGATTCGAACCTCCGACCAACAGCTTAGAAGGCGCACGCAAGCAGACAAGCAGAGACAGCCACCGCCAAAGTCACCCAAACACAGCCACATACGTAAACACGAAAAGCGAGAAGGCGGCCGTCAACGCTGGATTATCGGAGAGTTCCTCACTTTTTCCTCACTTTCTAATGCGCCCGGCCCGATTCGAACGGGCGAC
>QHVD01000557.1 GCA_003222235.1 Gemmatimonadota bacterium
CTCTACTACAATCCGACAAGCTGGACTGCTCAGACCAGCGGCACCACGAACGATCTCTTCTTCGTCCGGGCCCTATCCGCGACCAACGTGTACGCCCTGGGCGCGGCAGGGACTGCCCTCCAGTATGACGGCACGAAATGGACTCCGCTTCAGACCAGCGGGATCACGGTCGCGCTTCGCGCTGCGGGCGTCGTGATAACCGAGACGGGGGCCATCAGCGACGTCTTCGTGGTTGGCGATGGCGGCGCGATCTTCCATTCGTCCGACGGTGTGAGGTGGAGTCAGGAAGCGAGCGGGACCGGCAACAATCTGTTCGGAGTGGCGGCTGTCTCGGCGAGCGACGTCTTCGCCGTCGGGGCCCTTGGGACGATCCTGCACTACGATGGGAGGGAGTGGAGCAAACAGCGCTAGGCGGCTGGTGCACTGGGTCTTTGCGGCGTCGCGGGGCGGTCTCTCCCCTGCGCCGTCCCACTCCGCCTCAAGAAAAAGCGACGCGACGCCCCGCTCGAGCGGGACGCCGCGCGCCAACGACCATTGGGCCTTGTTCGGGTTGGGCTGCGGGTGCTGGCCCGACGGCACTTCGGGCTCCGCCCCGTTCGACTGAGCCGTTCTGAAGCTCGGGCCGGTCGGACCCGTGATCCCATGGGGTCCGTCGCAGGCCATGAGACCCACCAATCCGGCCACGACGAGGGTGCCCAGCAGCTGCCGCATACGCACCTCCTTCTCGGGTGAGTGTTCGTGGGCGAAGCGCCGCTTCGCCCTTCCGCGGCGGGCAAAAGCCGTACCGGTCGCCCATTCACGCGCCCTGGGAGGTGGAGCGGCGGCTGTCGTGCGACGTCGACGGTGAGGCATCAGCAGTCGTCGCGAGGGCGCAGCGGGAGCGCTCAACGTGCGCTCGGTCCCCCGCAGGCGATCGTGACCCAAATGTAGTGCGACGCAACGCGGCGGCAGGCACGCTACCTTGCCTCGCCGCCCCGTAGCCGCTTGATCTCCTCCAGCACCTCGATGTCCGCAGCATCTTGCAGCCGCCCCGTCCGCTTCGACGCAATCAGGTGGTCGATCGAGGCGGTCGGGATTTTCACCGTTTCGACGGTGAACACGGTCGCCTCCTTGCTCGCCTCCCGATAGTGCACTGACCAGGCGACGGTGAGGATATCGACGCGCGGCGAGTCGCCGATGATCGTTACAGGCCGCTTCGCGACCTCTTCGGCAAGCCACTCCTTGGCGAATCCGAACCCCGTCTCGCCGAGGCCGGCGAGCACGCGACGCGCGTTCGCGACCGTGGGCTCGATCAGGATGTCGATGTCTCGGGTCGCCCGCGTGCTGCCCCAGAGCTGCAGCGCCGAGGCGCCTACGAGCACATATCGCGCCCGGTGGTGGTTGAGGCGGGCGCACACCTCCGCGAGGGAGGTTTCATAGCGCCTTACCCCGTCACGGCCTGGTTCCGCTTCCACTCCAAGTAATCCTCGTACCGGTCGAACAGCAGCAGACGATGGCCGGAGCTCGCACGCCGTGGCGTGGCGCGCGCGGTTCTCTCGGCCTCGCGCACCCGCTGCTCGGGTGTGAGCGCGAGGTCAGCCTCGAGCTGCGCCAAGCGGTATGGTCCGAGGCCCGGTGCGGCGCTGTACGGTGCGCTCGTTGCCTCCCTGACGGCAGGAGGCCGAGCCGGAGAGCCGCTCAGATATCCCCGCAGAGCGTCCGCCACGATCCAGCTGCGCGGCCGGTCGAGCTCTCGCGCCCGCAGATCGGCCGCGACGAGCAGCGCCCGGGGAAGGGTGATGGAAATCCGGGCGAATCTCGTTCCCTCGGTCATATCGAGTAATATCAAGTATGATCGGAACCGGACGAGAGCGCAACGGCCGTCGAGCCTCTGGACGGCCTTCGCCGCGACACCGCTCGGAGGCTGATGCCGGGAGTGTGCTGCCGATCCAACATGTTTCGAGCCTGCGGGTTAGCAATGGTCACAATTGCATTGTGACGCTTGTCACGGTGACACTGGTCACGTGCGATACTTGTTGCGGCCTGAAGCGTCTTACTAGACGGTGCCCGGCGCGTGCGGGGGGTCGGCGCCACGTCCTTGCGCACCGGACGGTGATCCCTCGCCATTGCGCCGAGGTGCCGTCTTGCAGACGTCCCCCCTCTGTTGTCGCGCCCTGATCTTCGCCGCGCTCGTACTCTGGACCGTCGGCTGCCAGCCCGATGCCGTCGACGGTCCGAACCCGAAGACCCCTTCCGCGCTCGTCGCGGGCTCTTCCTCATCGACCAATAGTCTCAACTCCGCGCGCTGGGCGCACGTCGCCGTCCGGCTGGGTGACGGGCGCGTGCTCGTCGCGGGAGGTGTGAACGGCTCTACGCTGGTTGCGTCCGCCGAGCTGTTCGATCCCGCAAGCGGGACGTGGACGACGACCGGCAGCATGACGGTTTCGCGGCTCGGGCATGCCGCCGTGCTACTCGCCGACGGACGGGTGCTAGTGGTGGGTGGCGTCTCCAACTACAC
>QHVD01000561.1:0-1402 GCA_003222235.1 Gemmatimonadota bacterium
CGGGTCGGCCGAGGAACGGTACGCGCCGCTCAACGCCGACGGCAGCGTCAGCAGCTTTAGTGGGGCCACGGGGTCGAACACGATCTTCTCGGCGGGTGGCGGGAATGTGTTCAACCACGCCGCGGTCGGCTACGTGGATGGTACCGGTGCCTTCCACGTCCTCGTCATCGGTGGCGACGACGTGGACACGCCGACCAAGAAGCACAACACGGTCTTCTTTTATTAGTAGGGTGGCGAACGGCCCCGCGCTGCTCACGGAGGTGTCCTCTGCGAGAGACGCTTATCCCTCTAGCTTGTTCGAGGGCTGAGCGAAGGGTCATGAGGGGTGCACGGCGGGTTCGCGGGGATTCGCGTCCCCAACGGGCGCAGTCTCCGCCTGGGAACGGGTCGAGTGCCCCCGGCTCGAGCGAGCCGCGTGTGTCCCGAAGACACCCCGTCAACCCGCGGCTCCAAGTTCACCAGCAGTGAACTCAACAATCTGTGGCGGCGTCCGATTGAAATCGCTGTACCGAATCCAGGTCGGGCGCGCGCGCACATACGTGATACCGGCCCAACGCTGACGCTCGGGCCCGTCCGGGAAGGCTTTGAAGTACAACTCCTTGAGGCGCGTGAGCTCGGCCCCGGCGGGTTCATCGGCAAGACCTTCGTACTGCACCGTGCGCTCGTCGCCACTGGTCTGGCCGCCGATGACGAAAGCGATCTGGGGATTCCGACGTAGGTTCCACACCTTCCGAGTCGTCTCCAGCGTATCGAAGAAGAGCTCAAAACGATCCGTCACAACAAACCCCACGACCGCTGCTTGCGGTGCCGCGGTCCCCGACACCGAGGCCTGCACGGCGAGCGAATGGTGGCGCATGAAGTCGAGCAGCTTGGCGGGGGTCATTGGAGCATTGTGACGGTTCAGTAGGCGACGTTCCCCGCCGCCGTGAAGGCCCAGTGCCCTCCCCCGAGTCCCGCGCCGAACCGATACCCGAACGCGAATTGCCCGACATCGGTGATGGTCAACCGCGTGGGGCCGAGCCGCAGCGCCAGCCCCACATCACCGCCCAGCCGTGCCGGTTCGGGAGCGATCGCACTTCCACCCACCGGGTCGGCGTACCATGCGCCGCCCCAGTCGAGGTACGGTGCCACGGCCACGCCCAGGAGTCCCCAGACTTCGTCTCTCACCAGCACGCGGTCCTCGAGCGTGAGCCACACCATCCGGGTGCCGGTGAGGGCGTGCGCCCCGAACAACCGCGGTCCATTGCTATCGCGCCACAGGTCGAATTCGTCGCCCGGCTTGGGCCGCCGTAGCACGCCACCCGCTAAGTGGAAGATCAGCGTTTCACGCGGCAGGTTTTGGCTCGCGACTGTGACACTGCCGGCGACTCGGACCGAGTCGACCCCCGTCCCCGTCACCACC
>QHVD01000561.1:1418-2512 GCA_003222235.1 Gemmatimonadota bacterium
CCCGGAACACGGCGAAGCCGTCGTGCCACAGGCCACTGACTTGCCCCCGCGCCTCGGGTCTGATGCCCGCTTGACCCGGCCCGTACCCCCACGCTCGTGGCGCCGCCCAGAACCCGACGTGCAACAGCTGGGACACGTCCACGTCCTCCTGGCGCGCGAAGGCATTGAAGTTCTCGAGCACCTGGAAGCGCACCCGCTTGAATTCGAGCCCGGCCCCGACCGTTCCGAACTGTGAGCGGGGGAATGGCACCGTCGCAGCCAGCGCAAAATCCTCGCGGCGCCACACGGCACCAACCCACAGCCGCGTGTAGGTCCACGGACTGGTCTGGAGCGCCACACCGCCAGCGAGACCGAAGCGCACTTCCCGGTGCTGCAGGCTGTCGGCCAGCCGCCCGTCGAGAAACCGCAGCACGCGCTCCGTTGCTGCGGCACCGTCGGTCGTGAGGGAGCGTGGCGCCACGGTCTCGTAGAAGGGAACGCCGACGGACCACTGTCCGCTGCGGCCATCCGAAATGGTCTTGTATAGCGCCGTGAGCACGGTGCGGCGACCGAGCACCCCGGTGCTGCTGTACCCGATGCTCAGGCTGTGACGATCGGGCGTCTTCTCGTAGCGCCCCGTCAGCGCCGTGCCCGTCCCCGCGACATTCGCTTCGGTGAACGCCACGGCCCACAGCACGTCCCCGGCCACCGACGCATAGTCGAAGTCGGGGATCGTGCTCCAGGCATCGTCTGTTTCCACCCGCAGGGCGAGACGTCCATCCTTCCGGACCGTGTCGATGCGCACCGCGCGGAAAACGGTGAGCGCCCGCAGCGCGCGCTCGATCTCGGCCACTTTGGCAGAGTCGTAGCGATCTCCCACCTTGACGAGCAGGGTTCGCCGGACGACCCCCGCGCGCGTGGGGATATGGAGGGCATTCCCCACTCGCGCCACGAGCTTCGGGGCGTCGCGCTTTCGATCGTACACGTTGTGCGTGACCACGACGATGGTATCGATCGTCTGAGCGGCGAAGCGGGCTGTCGGACAGGCGCCGAGGAACGCCAGCGCGACGCCGGCGGTCCGCGAAACCAGATACGTGGCACGCATGCACCGCGTG
>QHVD01000562.1 GCA_003222235.1 Gemmatimonadota bacterium
ACCCGCGCGGCCGGTGGCTCGGTTCACGCTGGTCCTGCCACCGAACGCACCAATGTCAGACTTCGCGGCGGGCCCGACCGTGGCGTTGTCCCCGGACGGGTCGCGGATCATCTATGTGAGCTCCGCATCCACCGGCAACCAGCTGTTCAGTCGTAGGCTCGACCAGCTGGAGCCCGTGTCCCTAGTCGGCACGCAGAACGCGCGTAACCCTTTCTTCTCCCCGGACGGACGTTGGGTGGCGTACTTCTCGGGCTCCAGGCTGTACAAGCTGCCTCTTGGTGGCGGTCCAGCGGCCCTGGTCGCCGACGTGCCCGGGCTCGCTTTTGGAGCGACGTGGGGGGCGACCGACACGATCGTGTTTCGCTCGGACAGGGGCCTGATGGAGGTGCCCGCCGCGGGAGGAGAGCCGCGGCTGCTGCTCCAGACCGACACGAGCCGCGGCGAATCGTACTTGTTCCCCCAATACCTGCCGGACGCCAAGGTGCTGCTGCTTCAGATCCGGACCAAGGGGGTGGACCGGCTGGGGGCGCTGACCCTCGCGACCGGCAAGCTCACGCGCTTCGAGCAGCCGGGCAGCAACCCGCGTTTCGTATCCTCCGGCTACGTGGTCGTGGCCACGCGGAGCGGAACGCTGCTGGCGGTGCCGTTCGACCCGTCCCGCCTCGAGATCACGGGGTCGGCGGTGCCCGTGGCCGACGGGGTTGTGGTCGGACCGGGCGGCGCGGCGAGGATGGGGATGTCCCGTGATGGCGCGTTTGCCTACGTGACCGGGCCGTTGGTGCTACGCGACCTCCTGATGGTGGACCGCGCAGGCAGCGCGCACGTGTTGCCTGCTGAGCCCCAAGCCTACATCGCGCCGCGGCTTTCGCCCGACGGCCGGCGGATCGCGGTCGAAGTGGATGAGCCGGACCTCGTGAACTCGGACGTGTGGGTGTACGACATGGCGCAGCACACCCGGACCCGCCTCACCTTCGACCAATCAGGCCACCGGCCCATCTGGACTCCGGACGGCAGGCGCATTGTGTACTCGCGCGGCCAGTTCAGCCAGGGGGACCTGTACTGGATTCCCGCCGACGGCACGGGCCCGGCCGAGCCCCTCCTCGTGGCGCCGGAGGACCAGTGGGCCGGCGACGTCACGCCGGACGGCCGCACGCTGCTCTTCCGATCCGGGGGCGCTGGGCCGGTCCGCTCGATCCACACGTTGTCGCTGCAGGGGCCGCGGACGCCGCGGGTGTTCCTCGCCAACCAGTTCGACAACCACTCACCGTCGCTGTCACCGGATGGACACTGGGTCGCCTATGTATCCAACGAGTCGGGGCGGCTCGAGGTGTACGTGCGGCCGTTCCCAGGACCGGGCGGCCGCTGGCAGGTGTCCCTCGACGGTGGCACCGAGCCGCTGTGGGCGGCGAACGGCCGCGAGCTCTTCTACCGGAACGGCGCCAAGATGATG
>QHVD01000563.1:0-258 GCA_003222235.1 Gemmatimonadota bacterium
CGATGCCGCGCCGCAAATCCATCGGGTTCATGCCGGCGGCCACTGCCCTGACGCCCTCGCGCACGATGGCCTGGGCCAGCACCGTCGCGGTGGTCGTGCCGTCGCCGGCCTGATCGCTGGTCCGGGTGGCGACCTCCTTGACCAGCTGCGCGCCCATATTCTCGAACGGGTCGGCGAGTTGGATCTCCTTGGCGACTGTCACGCCATCCTTGGTGATGCGTGGGGCGCCGTAGGACTTGTCGAGGAGGACATTGCGGC
>QHVD01000563.1:299-1163 GCA_003222235.1 Gemmatimonadota bacterium
TGGCGAGAATGTCGATGCCGCGCAACAGGCGGTCGCGTGCGTCGCCGTTAAATCTGACTTCTTTGGCTGCCATGGCAGGTTCCTCCTGGTTAAGCGGCTTTCTTGTCTGCGGCGGCTCGATCGATCACGCCCATGATGTCGGCTTCCTTCATGATCATCAGGTCCTCGCCATCGAGCTTGACCTCGGTGCCCGACCACTTGCCGAATAGCACGCGATCGCCGCTTTTGACGTCGAGCGGATGCAGCTTGCCAGCCTCGTCGCGCGAGCCGGGCCCAACCGCGACGACTTCGCCTTCCATCGGCTTTTCCTGAGCCGTGTCGGGGATGAAAATACCGCCGGCGGTCTTCGCCTCCGGCTCGACACGACGGATCAGGACGCGGTCCTGCAATGGACGCAGTTTCATAAAGGTCTCCTCGGACCAAATTTGTCGGAAAGATCTGGCACTGTGAGATTGCGAGTGCCAGCGCGCCCTCATCACATGGGGGCCAGGCCGCCAAATACAACGGCAAGCAATACGTTTATTTTATTTTATCAACCCGTCACGCGGCAGCGATTTTATTAAACGACTAATCGCAAATTCCTGACCGCTGAAAATGGCCGAATAGTCTCAGCCGACCAAGACCGCAAAACGATCAATAAATCCCAAGGAAAAGCGCCAGCGCCGGCTGAGTGGTTATACGGGGGGCCGGCGGCGACCGCCCCCGCTTCCCCGCCGGCGCGCCCGGGTGGGCATGATTCCTGGTTGGCCGGGACAGCACCGGGTGTGGCACGGCGGCATTTTTCCGCCTACAGTTGGGCCGTCATGCGTCGCAGAATCCAAGACCGCGCTCGTTGGGGGAAAACATGGACAAGCTCAGGCTCCT
>QHVD01000332.1 GCA_003222235.1 Gemmatimonadota bacterium
AAGACACGCCGCCGCAGTGGAAAGCGTACATCGCGAAGAACCGAGATGTGTTCCAGACCGCCAACCCTCCCGGCAAGCCGCAGCGGAAGGGGGCATAGACAGCTCCCAGAGCCCCGAGCGCGAGCCCGGGGCTTCATGTATCAGCCGACCTGATTCAAGAAATCAACCAAGCGCCGCGTGGTCGCGAGGGGTTGCTCGAGCGGCGCGAGGTGCCCGGCGGCTGGGACGACGTAGAGCTGCGCACCGGGGACGAGCGCCGC
>QHVD01000333.1:0-4107 GCA_003222235.1 Gemmatimonadota bacterium
CGCCTTGACGCGGTCGCGGTGCCGCCGTAACAGGTCGAACAGGACGTAGCCGCCCATCGAAAGACCGCATACGACGGTCTGACGGATGCCCAGCGCGTCGAGCGCCGCCACGAGATCATCGGCGTAGCGAGCCATCGAGTACCCCTCCGGCGACTTCGGACCCGTCGACTCGCCGGCCCCCCGCAGGTCGAGGGCGACCCGCTTCCAGCGCGATAGTGCGGCCAGCTGGTGCCGCCACATCGTGCGGTCGAACGGAAAGCCGTGCACGAACAGCACCGGCGTCCCCTCGCCCCGGACCTCCACGGCGAGCTCCGCGTCTCCGGTGGGCGCCGCGACGCGCAGCGGTTGGTGCGCGCCCATCGTGCGGGGCCCGAGGAGGCGGGCGACTTCCTCCGGCAGGGGTGTGGCCCGGCCCAGGTGGTCGACGCAGACGAACACCATGTCGGCCTCCGCGACCACGGTGTCGTCCGACGCGCGCCGCGCGACGTGCCGCAACGAGAAGCTCGTGGCCCCGCGGTGTACGACTCCGGTCTCGACCCGCAGCACATCGCGCGGGTACGCCGCCGCCCGGTACTCGATCGTTGCTTTGCGGAGGGCGGGCCACACGCCGTTGCGCTGGAACAGGTCCATCCCGGGGCCGCGGGCGAGCGCCTCCCAGCGCGCGCGCTCGAGTAACGCCGCAAGACCCGCCTGGTTCAGATGGCCGAAGGCGTCGCAATCGTTGGGGTAGACCGTCAGCTCGACAGTGGAGAACGCCGTCAACCCGTCCGCTCCCCGATGCTCGCAGGGACGCCAAAGGTATGCCAGAAGACCACCCGTTGCACGTCGCACGTTCCACGTCGTAAGAGAACGGCGAAGGCCTTGGCGCCGTAGGTGGAATCCAGGATAAGGCCGTGGTCGGCCGCGAGGCGGCGGGCTGATTCCCCACGCGATGTCGGGTGCCCGTAGCCCTCCCCAAGTCCGTCCACCACCACCAGGCCGCGCGGTGGCGAGAAAGAGAGGGGAATCCCGCGGGACGCGAGCAGGCTGCGGGCTCGCCAAGCCAGCCACAGGGTGCGCCATCGGTTCGCCACGAGCTGCGGCGCGACCCGCACGCCCACGACGCGCGTCGCCCAGCCGAGCGCGGCCACACCGAGCAGGATCCCAGCGACGGTGCCGCCCGTCCCCAGGGGCGCGAGGATCGCGTCGGGAGGCTCTGCGAGCTGCCCAGCGAGCTCGAGCGTTGCGAGCAGGTGACCGATCACCGCGCGCGGATGCGCGCCGCCGCCGGGAATCCAGCGGCGCGGACCCAAACGCCTCGCCCTGCGCCACGCCACGAGCACCGCGAGCGGTAGGCCGGCAGGGCTTTGGGCGCGCACCACGAGGGCGGCGTGCGCAGCGCACGCCGCGGCTACCGCGCGGCTCGAGTCGGTCTCGGGCTGCGGGAACTGGGCGAGAGCCACCGCGCACGAGAGCCGGGCCGCGTGCACGGCGGTCGCGAGGCAATGGGTGGAGCCGGTCGCGCCGACCGTGACGAACACCGTTCCCGCGCGTGCGCCCGCGAGCAGGAACTCGAGGCCGCGGACCTTATTGCCGCCGCAGGGTGCCGCGGAGCGGTCCTCCCGCTTGAGCCATAGCGCGTGTACGCCGGCCGCCATCGCGAGCGCCGGGGCGCGCTCGAGCGGGGTGGGCCAGTCGCCCAGACTACACGGCGCCAGCGCGGCGCGTATCTTTCCCGTCAGCCGTTCCGGATCGGACACTATGGACCCCTGTCACGAGGCCAGGCGATGCGGGTTTCCACCGACTACATCCGGCACGCCGCGCGCGCTGCCCGCAAGTGCGCGGGCGATCCGTTGGGCGGCGCACCCGAGCCCCCCGACGCGGAATTCTACCGAACGCTCGCCAAGGCGTTCGAGGAGATCGCGGCCGGCCTGGAGCAGTTGGGCAAGGAAGAATGACCTGGGCCTGACGCGGCGTGCATAGCTACATCAGCACGCCGCCGGCCCTCGCCGAGACGATCGCGGCGTTCCGCCAGGAGCCGCTCGTGGCGGCGGACACCGAGGCGGCCAGCTTCCATCGGTACCGGGACCGGCTCTTCCTCGTGCAGCTCTCGACGCCGACCCGCACGGCGATCATCGACCCGCTCGCCGTCCCCGACCTATCGCCGGTGGGCGAGCTGCTCGCCGACCGCGACGTCGAGAAGGTGTTCCACGACGCGGACTACGACCTTCGGATCTTCGACCGGGACTACGGGTTCCGTGCGGTGCGCGTGTTCGACACGCGGATCGCCGCCCAGCTGGCAGGGGAGCCGGCTGTCGGGCTCGCGGCGCTGCTCGAGAAGTACGTGGGCGTGAAGCTCACAAAGGAACACCAGAAGGGCGACTGGTCGCGTCGCCCGCTCCCGCCGGCCATGCTCGAGTACGCCGCCGCCGATACGCGGCATCTGCCGGCGCTGCGTGACGCGCTGGCTGCGCGGCTCCGCGACCTCGGCCGGCTGGAATGGGCGATGGAAGACTTCGCCCGGCTGGAAGCGCTCCGCTGGACCGCGACGACGGACGGGGCGGACGCCTTCCTGCGGGTGAAGGGCGCCAAGGCCCTGCCGGCGCGCCCGCTCGCCGCGCTGCGTGAGCTGTACCGGTGGCGCGATACCATCGCCGCCGCGCAGGACCGGGCGACGTTCCGGATCATCGGCAACGAGGTCCTGCTTGCGGTGGCAAAGGCGCTGCCCCGCTCGGCCGCCGACCTGGCCGGCATTCCCGAGCTTCCGTCGAAGCTCGCCGGACGCCACGCGGCGGCGTTGCTCGAAGCCGTGCGCCGCGCGCTGGCCCTCGGCGAGGCCGACTTGCCGCGGGTGGACCGGGTCCCCCGGCCCGCGCAGGACCCGGCGCTCGAAGAGCGGGTAGAGCGCCTGAAGGCGGCGCGGAACAGCGTGGCGGCGCAGCTGGGACTCGACCCAGGCGTTCTGTGCGCGCGGGCAACGCTCGAGGCGATCGCGCGAGCCGCGCCCCCGCCCAAAGACCGCCCCGGGCTCGCCCGTATCGGCGAACTCCGGCGCTGGCAGGCCGAAGTGCTCGGCGACCAGCTGCTTCAGGCGCTCCGCTAGGCCGCCTACAGCCCCATCAACGCACGGATCTTCGGATCGATCCGCTCGGGCGTCCAGTACGGCTCCCACACGATATCGATGTTCACGTCCTTCACGCCGTCGAGCGCGCGGAGCACGCGGTAGACGTCGTTCGTGATCATCGGGCCCGCCGGGCAGCCCGGCGACGTGAGCGTCATGATCACACGCACTTCGCCCTCGTCGATCTCGACGTCGTAGACGAGCCCGAGATCGATGATGTTCAGGTCGAGCTCCGGGTCCTTCACCTGCCGCAGGGCGGTGCGCACGGCGTCTGCGTTGAGCGTCGCAACTGTCATAGAGAATTCCTCGACCTCCCTTTCGCCAAGCTAGCGAGCCGGGTAGCCACGCACCAGGCAGCGGCGCCGGCGGGCGATCCACGCGTAGACCCGCCTCGCGAGGGGCAGTACGCCCGGCAACGAGAACGGCCAGGCGAGCCAGCGCTTTCCCGGCAAGAGCCGCAGCAGCTCGGGCGCTGCGTCGGCGCCGGCGAACACGCGTCCGTCGGGAAGCACGAGATGCATCGCCGCGGCGAGCGCCGTGAGCGGGATGCCGAAAGCCGCCACGCGTTCCTGGTCCTGGAACGGGACGATGGCGAGCCGGTGTTCCCGGTCCCACCGCCGCACGAGCCCGACCGACTCGCGGCAGAAGCCGCATTCGCCGTCGTAGATCAAGGTCGGGGTCCGGCGGGGGGCGGGAGGCACCTCAGCGGGCATCGGACGCTCGCGCCGCCGCGTCGGCGACGCCACCCCGCACCTCCTTCAGCACGGTGAACGGCCTACGGGCGCGCGGCGCGTAGGCCCGGTTCGTGAGCAGCACGACGAACAGGTCCCGGTCCGGATCGATCCACAGTGAGGTCCCGGTCCAGCCGGTGTGGCCGTAACTGTGCGGGCCGAACAGCACGCCGGCGCTGCTCGTCTTCTCTCCGGTCGGCACCGCCTGCCAGCCCAGCGAGCGGGCTTCGGTCCCGCGCCCGAAGTCCACCGCCTTCGTCGTGAAGAGCCGGACGG